>JBDSBX010000142.1:0-3381 GCA_039921365.1 Sphingomicrobium sp.
CGCGGCGGCCCTGTTGCCCGAGAAGCCGCGTCGCCCGGACCAGGCGGTTGCCGCTGAACAGGATCCGCTGCCCATCGCTAACCGCCGGCGCGACGGTCGGCGGGGGGCTTACCGAGCGGCCGACGCGCTCGAGCGCCAGCTGCCCGTAAAACAACTCTGGGTAGACCGCGGCGTTCTGGAAATAGAGGGCGGCGTCGGCCGGCCGGCTGGCAGCGAGGGCGGCTCGCCCGGCCCAGTACAGGCCCTTCGAATTGACCTGAAGCGAGCGGCCGCCCCGCGAATAGCGCTGGAACAGGCCGACTGCTTCCGCCGGCCGGCCCAGCGCATCCAGGGCCGCCGAGCCCGCCAGCCAGGTCAGCGACGTATAATCGTCCCGAACGCCCAGCGATTTCGTGCTGATGTCGGTCCCCGCCGGGAAGCTGTCGTCGACCTGCCGCGCGATGTCGTAGGCCGAGCGCCATTGTCGCTGCGACGCGGCGCCGGTCGCCAGCAGCAGCATCATTTCGTAAAACCGCTCGGGATCAGCGGGACGGTAAGTGAAATTATGCGGCCGGGCGAACAGCTGCTGTGCCGCCGGCTCGTTGCCGGCGTCGCGCAGGTAACGCGCTCGGTCTATCATCAGCCCTGCGTCGCTGGTCACGGTCGCCATCAGCGGCTGGTAGCGCGCTTCGGCATCCGGCGACTTCGACTGCATTGCGACGCGCGCGGTGAACGCCGCCGCGCGGTTCGGACTGACCATAGCAAGGAAGCGATAGGCATCGCCCGGCTTCTTGGCGAACAGCAAGGCATCGGCGCGCCGGTCGTGGTCGGCCCGGGTGAAGCTGGCCCCGTAGCGGGCGTGGACCGCCGGCTCGTCGGTTGCGCTCAAATCGTCCGACGCCCACGCCTCCTTCGCCGCGGCCAGCGCTTCCGCCTGGCGGCCATTGGCGCTGAGCGCGTCCGCCAGGCGGGCATAGCCGCCACCGGTGGTGGGTTGCTTAAGCTGGAAAAAGGCAAGGACCGTCGCGGCATTCTCGCCGGGCCGCATGGCCTTCTCGCCGTTCTTGCGCATCGTCGTTTCGCCGGGCCAGCCCGGGTTGGCATTGAGAAAACGGGCGTAGTCGGCGAACCCATAGCCACTCTGGCGGAGCCGGCGCCAATCGGCGATCGCATAGTCGATGTCGTTGGTGACGGCCGGGAAAGCGGGCCGGTAGTTCGGCTGCATCGGTACCTGTGCGGAACTCGATGCCGCCATGGCCAGTACGGGGAGAAGGTAAGCGGTGTGCCTCATGCTGGACATGTTGCAGTATCGGTCCTTATCAGCCGGTGAACGGGGGCACTCCCGACTATAACTCCGAACAGCGCGGAAAGGGGCTTAAGTTCATGTTTTTTGGGTCCATCCCGGCGCTTGTGACCCCTTTTGTTCGCGGCCGTGTCGCCGAGGACACATTTCGCGAGCTGGTTGAGTGGCAAATCTCCGAAGGCAGCAGTGCTTTGGTGCCGTGCGGTACAACCGGAGAAGTCCCGACCCTGACCAGCGACGAGCATCGCCGCGTCATCGAGTTAGCGGTCGAGCAGGCGAGGGGGCGAGTGCCGGTGATCGCCGGCTGCGGCAGCTATTCGACGGCCGCGTCGATCGAACGGATGGCCGCTGCCACCGAAGCGGGAGCCCAGGCCGCGCTGATCGTCGTTCCTTATTACAACAAGCCGAGCCAGGCTGGCATCGCCGCCCATTTTCGCGCCCTGGCCGAGGCTTCGGACCTGCCCATCATCGTCTATAACGTGCCGTCTCGAACGGTCGCCGATATATCCGTCGAAACGCTTGCCGAAGTCGCTCATCTGCCGACCGTCGTCGGGGTCAAGGACGCCAGCGGTAACCTTGCCCGAGTAACCGCCCAGCGGCTCGCGTGCGGCAAGGAATTTTGTCAGCTGTCGGGCAACGACGACATGGCGCTGGGCTTCAACGCGATGGGCGGGGTCGGCTGCATCTCGGTCACCGCCAATGTCGCGGCTAAACTGTGCGCCGACTTCCAGGAGGCGACTCGCGAGGGCCGTTGGGACGAGGCGCTGGAGCTCCAGGACCGGCTCTATCCGTTGCACGCAGCCTTGTTCAGCGACGCCTCGCCGGGACCGACCAAATACGCGCTGTCCAGGGTCCGGCCCGGTTTTCCGACCGAACTCCGCCTGCCGCTGACCGAACCGTCCGCCGCCTCGCAAGCCGCCGTCGACGCCGCGCTCGCCCATGCCGGGCTTGCCTGACCCACGGATGTCCAAGCCCCTCCCGCCGCCGTTCGACAAACAGAAGATCGTCGCCGAAAATCGGCGCGCGCGGTACGATTATTTCGTCGAAGAGCGGCTGGAGGCCGGAATCGAGCTCACCGGCACCGAGGTCAAGTCGCTGCGCGGCGGCGAAGGCTCGATCGCCGAAAGCTATGCAGCGGTCGAGGCGGACGAGCTGTGGCTGATCAACAGCCACATTCCCGAATACAGCCACGGCAATCGCCTGAATCACCAGCCCCGGCGGCCGCGCAAATTGCTCCTCAAGGGCCGCGAGATCGCCAAGTTGCAGGGCGCCGTGACCCGCCAGGGGCTGACCGTCGTGCCGTTGTCGCTCTATTTCAACGCCAGCGGGCGCGCCAAAGTCGAACTGGCGGTCGCTCGGGGCAAGAAGTTGCACGACAAGCGCGAAACCGAAAAAGAGCGCGACTGGAAGCGCGAGCAGGGTCGCCTGCTGAGGAATAATGGCTGACCGCGAGACGCTGTTCGGAAGCCGTTGGCTGCGCCGCCACGTCCCGACGCGGGAGACGGTTCATCATAACCGCCTCCTGCGCCCTTTCGCCAAGCATTTGAGTGATCCTGCGTTGTGGCGGCTAACGAATCGATCCGTGCCGCGGGCGGTGGCGTTGGGGCTTGGACTGGGTGTCATCATCCCCATCATGCATGTGTTCGTCGCGGCGCTCTTGGCGATCCCACTGCGCGCCAACGTCGCCATCGCGGCCGGTTGCACTTTGGTCGTCAATCCCTTGACTATTCCGCCGATGTATTACGCCGCCTACCGGATCGGCTCGTGGGAGCTTCACCATGATGGCGTGGTCCTGAATCCCGGCACCGCGCAACAGGTTTCGGGCGAAGTCGGCCGGCTGTTGTTCTGGATTCACGAGGCCTCCGGCGCGATCGCGCTGGGGATCGTCACGATCGCCGTCGCCGCCGCGATTCTCGGCTATGGCATCGCCGCCGTCAGCTGGCGGCTGTGGGTGACCAGTAAATGGCGCGCCCGCAGGGTTGCCCGGCGCGCCGCAAGACGATGATCCCGCTGTCATTGGTCGGCGGCACCGGCTCGCTCGTCGGATGTCGCTGGCCGTTGCACGGGAACTCGTTGCGGCCTTGAATGCTTTGCAATTG
>JBDSBX010000143.1:0-4371 GCA_039921365.1 Sphingomicrobium sp.
CGTGCTCCACGGCATCGAAATCTGGCTCTACGCCTTTCTCTATCTCGCCATCGGCTCGGTCGAGGGCCTGCGCGAGGCGGTCTATTTCTCAACCATTACTTACGGTGCAATCGGTTACAGCGATGCCGCCATGGCCGAGGAATGGCGGCTGGTTTCCGCGATCGAGGGCATCAACGGCGTCATCCTGATCGGCTGGTCGACCGCGTTCTTCGTCACGCTTGTTGCACGGATGCGCCGGTCGCGCGGCTGAGGCCGATGGGCAGCGAGTCAAGTGCTGTTCAGGCCGCTTGCGGTAGGCGCGACACGAAACTGGCCCGGGTCACCGAAACTGTAAGCCCCTGGGCCGACGGGACGTCCTCGATCTGCGCGTCGAGCTGCTTGGCCAGCGCGGCAATCAGCACGGTGCCGAGTCCGCTCTTGGCCGAGCGCGCCTTTTCTCCGCCTCTTCCGGTGCCGTTGTCGGACACGGTCAGCTTCCAGTCGTGTCCGGCCTTTTCGAAGATCACCCGGATCCGCGCCGATTTGCGATCCTTGGGGAAGGCATGCTTGATCGCATTGATCACCAGCTCGGTGACGATCAGCCCAAGGCTGACCGCCTGGCTGGTTGGCAACGTGCCCTTGTCGGCGGCGACGGTGAGCTTGATGCTCTGGCCAGGACTGATCATCGAGGAAGCGAGGCCGGCGCCAAGCTTGGTCAGATAGACGCCGACGTCGACCAGGTCGATTCCCGGCACTTCATGCAAATGGCTTTGCACCGCTGCCACCGACATCACCCGCTGGTGCGCGTCGCGAAGCTCGTTGCGGGTCTCCTTCGACGTGACCGAGCTCGCCTTGAGCAGCAAGATGCTAGCGATAATCTGCAAGCTGTTGGCGATGCGATGGCGCATTTCCTTAACCAGCATCTTCTGCTGCTCAACCAACTCTCCGCTGCGCTCGAGCAATAACGCCTTCTCCTGCTCGATCTTGCGTTGCTTCGTGCAATCCCGGATCGACAGCAGCACCATCGGACCGGCGCTCTTGTCATGGATCGGGTGCGCGCTGAGCTGGACCGTGCGTTTGCCGAGTTTGTGAAATTCCTGCTCGAACTCGAAACCTTCGACCGAAACCTGCTCGGGAATGACCGCTTCCATGAGCTTGCGCAGACCGGGAATGTCCCAGTGACCATCGCCGATTTCGAACAGCGAGCGGCCGTGCGATTGCTCCGGGTCCTCCATGAAGACTTCGTAGAAGCAGCGGCTGGCAGCGAGTACGTGGAATTGCTCGTCGAGCACTAGGAACGGCTCGGGAAGCGTATCGACGATCGCCAGCGCGAGCGTCTGCGCCTCCGCCAGGCTGTGAAACTCTCTCATCGGCATGCTCCAAGCGGCGGGAGCGTTGCGCGTCTCTCAGCCACCGGTGCGCCAAGCGATGACCGGTGATGGCCCAACATACACTGTTACGCACTCAAGCCCTAGCACTTCTAACATGGGTTATATTTCTCCCGGCCAGCAAGGTGCCTACTATCGTCAAGGTATTATAATACCCTTTGAGAAATGCCCGGCTTTGCTTGACTTTTGGGTGCATGATCGCGATTAGCGGCGCCACGGCGGCCGTTTACGTGCCGCTTTTCGCATTTCAACCCGAGAGGTCCACGCCATGAAGGCGCTGATGAAGACCACCAAGTCGGTCAAGCCGGCCGAGGTGATTAAGAAATGGCATTTGATCGATGCCGACGGTCTGATTGTCGGCCGCCTCGCGACGATCATCGCGAATATCCTGCGCGGCAAGCACAAGCCGATCTACACCCCGCACGTCGACTGCGGCGACCATGTCGTCGTCATTAACGCCGGCAAGGTCAAGTTCACTGGCCGCAAGCTCGAGCAAAAGATCTATTACAAGCACACCGGCTATCCGGGCGGCTTGAAGGAAACCACCGCCGGCAAGGTGCTGGAGGGGCGTTTTCCCGAGCGCGTGCTCGAAAAAGCGGTCGAGCGGATGATTCCGCGCGGCCCGCTCGGGCGTGACCAAATGCGCGCCTTGCACCTCTACAATGGCACCGAGCACCCGCACGGCGGCCAGGACCCTCAGATCCTCGATGTCGCGGCGATGAGCCGCAAGAACAAGGTGGGCGCCTAGACATGGCTAAGAAAGCAAAAACCCTTTCCGATCTCGGGGCGCTGACCAACCCGGAACCCGAGGTACCCGCGGTCGCCGAAGTCGAAGCTTCCGAAGCTCCGGTTGAAGTCGCCGCCGAGGTCGCTCACGCCGGAGCCGCTGTCGATGACACGCCGCCGCCGCAGATCGAAGCCGTGCTCCGCGAGCAGCAGCTCGACAAGTTCGGGCGTGCTTATGCGACCGGCCGCCGCAAGGACGCCGTCGCTCGCGTCTGGCTCAAGCCCGGCTCGGGCAAGATCGTCATCAACGAGCGCGAGCAGGAGGTCTATTTCGCTCGTCCGACGCTGCGACTGGTAATCAACCAGCCGTTCGGCATCACCGAACGCGCCGGGCAGTATGACGTGATCGCCACGGTCAAGGGCGGCGGCCTTTCGGGCCAGGCGGGGGCGGTCCTGCACGGCATCGCCCAGGCGCTTACCCGCTACGAACCGGCGTTGCGCACGATGGTCAAGCGCGCCGGCTTCCTGACCCGCGATCCGCGCGTCGTCGAGCGCAAGAAGTATGGCCGCGCCAAGGCCCGCCGCAGCTTCCAGTTCTCGAAGCGCTAACCTAACCTCCATTTTCCAACTGGGCGGTCCGGATGGTTCCGGGCCGCCCTTTTTCGTCCTAGACTGCGACGAAGCGCCACGGGGCCGGGGCGCGCCACCGGGGGGAGAGGCTCGTGGAAATCGAACGCAGGACATTTCTCGGCGGCGGCCTTGCCATGCTTGCAGCGTCCGCGACCGCGCAGTCGCCGCCGGCGCCTTTCGCCTCCGACCCAGACTCGCCCGGCTTTCCGCCCAGGGAGCGGCTTGCCCTGTGGCCCCGCTCGCCCCCCGGCGCGCCGGCCAGGACGATCATTCCCAATTGGACAATGAACAATTCACCGCCGAACCGCGAGCTGTGGATTCGCGGAGTTCCGTATCCAGAGGTCCACGTATTCCGCGCCGCCAGGCCCGACGGCTCCGCTCTGTTGTCCCTCCCGGGCGGAGCCTACGAGTTTCTGGCCGTGCAGAATGAGGGGATCGACGTTGCCGATCGCTTCAATGCGGAACGCACAACTGTCTTCGTCCTGACCTACCGCCTCCCTACCGAAGGCTGGGCGAACCGCGGCCAGGTCCCGCTTCAGGACGCGCAGCGCGCGATGCGGCTGATCCGCGCCCGCGCATCCGAGTGGCGAATCGACCCCGCGCGCCTCGGAGTGGTCGGTTTTTCAGCGGGCGGCCACCTTGCGGCGGACCTCGCGGTTTCCTTCGATCAGAATATCTATGCGCCCGTTGATGCGGCCGACCGCCAATCCGCGCGACCGGCCTTCGTCGGCCTGGTCTACCCCGTGGCGACCTTTGGGCCCTCCATTACGCACAGTGCCTCTCGCGACAATTTGCTGGGTATGGGCGCGCCCCTCCAGCTCGCCGCCACGCGGTCGCCCGAGCGACACATCAATGCCGCGACGCCGCCGAGCTTCGTCGTCCATGCGCTCGACGATCCCCTCGTATCAGTCGATAATAGCTTCGCGTGGATCGCCGCCTGCCGCAGCGCGAAAGTCTCGGTCGAAGCGCATTTGCTGGCGGAAGGCGGCCACGGCTTCGGCCTCCACCTGCCGCGCGACAATCCGGGATCGCGCTGGCCCGACCTGTTCGCGCTGTGGATACGCCGCCACACCGGTTGATGCTCGCTCCAATTGTGGTCATCGACCGCGAACGCCAGCCGCCCTCAGAGCAGGGCTTCCGCCTGGTCGAGAACCTTGCTGAAACTGTCGACGATCAGGCGATAGGGTTCGGCGGTCGCCATATCTAGACCCCCGGTTTTCAGCAGGTTGTAGCCGTAGTTCGACCCACCGGCGCGAAGCACGGCGAGGTAATTGTCGCGATCCGCCGCCGTCCCGTGCATCACCTTTTGCGCGAAGAAGTTGGCGGCGGTGATCGAGGTCGCATATTGCCAGACATAAAAGCCGAAATAGAAATGCTGGATGTAAGCCCACTCGCTCGAATAAACCGGCTCGATCCGGACCTTGGGACCGTGATAGCGCTTCAACAGGTCGAGGTAGAGCGCCGACATCTTTTCGCCCGACAGCCCCTCGCCCCTGGTCGCCAGATCGTTAATCGCCAGCTGGAACTCGGCGAACATCGACTGGCGGAAAAACGTCCCGCGATAATTCTCCATGATCTGGCCAAGGTAGAACAGCTTTTCGTCGCGGGTCTTGGCCCGCTCGACCATCATGTTGGCAAGCAACAGCTC
>JBDSBX010000144.1:0-10508 GCA_039921365.1 Sphingomicrobium sp.
CTCCCATGGCGCGGTTCATATTTGTCACCGGCGGCGTGGTCTCATCGCTCGGCAAGGGTCTGCTCTCGGCATCGCTGGGAGCATTGCTGCAGGCGCGTGGCTTCACCGTCCGCATTCGCAAGTTCGACCCCTATCTCAACGTCGATCCAGGGACCATGTCGCCCTATCAGCACGGTGAGGTCTACGTCACCGACGACGGGGC
The DNA here is from genome assembly GCA_039921365.1 of Sphingomicrobium sp. GTDB lineage: Bacteria > Pseudomonadota > Alphaproteobacteria > Sphingomonadales > Sphingomonadaceae > Sphingomicrobium. Next base: position 203 of record JBDSBX010000144.1, read on the forward strand.
GGAGAGCGACCTCGACCTCGGCCATTACGAGCGCTTCACGGGGGTCACCGCGCGCCAGTCGGACAATGTCACCACCGGCCGCATCTATCGCGACATCATCGCCCGCGAGCGGCGCGGCGACTATCTCGGCGCGACCGTCCAGGTCATCCCGCACGTCACCAACGCGATCAAGGAATTCGCGGTCAACGAAACCGACGACGTCGACTTCGTGATTTGCGAAATCGGCGGCACGGTCGGCGATATTGAAAGCCTGCCGTTCGTCGAGGCGATTCGTCAGCTGAGGAACGATCTGGGCCGCGACAATACAGTCAGCGTCCACACCACTCTGGTGCCGTGGATTGCCGCGGCGGGAGAGCTTAAGACCAAGCCAACGCAGCAGTCGGTGCGCGAGCTGTCAAGCCTTGGGGTTCAGCCCGAAGTGCTGTTGTGCCGCTGCGACCGGCCGCTGCCCGACGCGGAACGCGAGAAGATCGCTCTGTTCTGCAACGTCCCGACCTCGGCGGTGATTCCCGCGCTCGACGCCCGCAACATTTACGATGTGCCGCTGCAATATCATGAGGCCGGGCTGGACGATGAAGTTCTGCGTGCCTTCCGCATCGAGGACGCGCCCCCGCCCGAACTCGCGGTGTGGCGGGACATCATGGACCGGATCGACCATTACGAAAGCGAAGTTACAATCGGCGTTGTCGGCAAATATGTCGGGCTTCCGGATGCTTATAAAAGCTTGAATGAGGCGCTGTTCCACGGCGGCCTCGCCAATCGCGCCAAGGTCAGTATCCGCTGGCTCGACGCCGAGCTGTTCGAGCACGATGACGCCACGCTCGCCGCCGAGCTGGAGCCGCTGCACGGCATCCTCGTGCCGGGCGGGTTTGGCGAGCGCGGCAGCGAAGGCAAGATTGCGTCCGTCACCTTCGCGCGTGAACGCAAGGTGCCGTTCTTCGGTATTTGCCTCGGCATGCAGATGGCGTGTATCGAGGCCGCCCGGAACCTCGCCGGCATTGCCGATGCTTCGACGACTGAATTTGGCGAGACGACCGAGCCGGTGGTCGGCCTGATTACCGAATGGATGAGCGAAGAGGGCCTGCAACAGCGCGCCGCCGACGGCGATCTTGGCGGCACCATGCGATTGGGCGCCTATCCCGCCAAGCTTGACGGCAACAGCGTTGTCCGCAGCATCTATGGCGAAGATCTGATCAGCGAACGGCACCGCCACCGCTACGAAGTCAATGTTCACTATCGAGAGCCGCTCGAGAAGGGCGGGCTGGTGTTTTCGGGCATGTCGCCGGACGGCCAACTTCCCGAGATCGTCGAGCGGCCCGACCACCCATGGTTCATCGGCGTCCAGTTCCATCCGGAATTGAAGAGCCGCCCGTTCGCGCCGCACCCGTTGTTCGCCGGCTTCATCAAGGCCGCGCTCGACAAGTCGCGCTTGTTCTAGATGTTCAAAGGAAACCCAATATGCTCATGACCATCGGCATCATTCTCATCCTTATCTGGCTGGCCGGTCTGCTGCTGTTCAAGACGCTCGGCGCGATCATCCATATCGCGCTGATCGTCGGCGTCATCCTCATCGTCCTCAAGTTCGTCCGCGGTCGCGGCGCGGCCTAGCTGCTTCTCGCGTTGCGGGTCGCCGCCGCCGTCCCTAAATGCCCACGATGAGCAACAGCATGTCCACCCGGGTCGCGATTCTTGGCTCCGGTCCCGCCGGCCTGACCGCCGCGATCTACGCCGCGCGCGCTGGCCTGAGTCCATTGGTCATCCAGGGAATCGTGCCCGGCGGCCAGCTGACGACGACCACTGAAGTCGAGAATTATCCCGGCTTTCGCGATGTCATCCAGGGGCCGTGGCTGGTCGAGGAAATGCAGGCCCAGGCCGAGCATGTCGGCACCAAGATGGTGTGGGACCATATTTCCGCGATCGACCTGTCGCGGCGGCCGTTTCGGCTGACCGGGGACAGCGGCACCATCTATTCTGCCGACACGCTGATCATTGCCACCGGCGCCCAGGCGCGTTGGCTCGGCCTGCCGTCCGAGGAACATATGAAGGGCCGGGGTGCGTCGGCTTGCGCGACTTGCGACGGCTTTTTCTATCGCGGCAAGAAGGTGGCGGTCATCGGCGGCGGCAATACGGCGGTCGAGGAAGCCGTGTACCTGACCAACCACAGCCACGACGTGACCCTGATCCATCGCCGCGATTCTCTGCGGGCCGAAAAGATTCTGCAGGACCGGCTGTTCGCCAACCCGTCGATCAAGGTGATTTGGAATCATGAGGTCGCCAAGTTCGTCGGCGGCGGCGATCCTGAGGTGCTCATCGGGCTCGACATTCGCGACAGCCGGAGTGGAGCGATCAGCCGGGTCGACGTCGAAGGCGCTTTCGTCGCGATCGGCCATTCGCCGGCGACCGAGCTGTTCGCCGGGCAGGTCGCGCTCGACAAGGATGGTTATATCGAGGTGGCGAACGGCTCGACGGCGACCAACGTGCCTGGGGTATTCGCCTGCGGTGATGTCATGGACAAGATCTACCGGCAGGCCGTGACGGCGGCCGGCACCGGCTGCATGGCGGCACTCGACGCTGAGAAATATCTCGCGGCCGAGGAATTCGAGGCCATCGCCGCCGAGTGAATTAATCGAGCGTCTTTCGCTTGGCGAATGCCAGCAGCCGCCCGAAGCTGTCGAAATCCTCGGCCTCGACGTCCTGGTCCTCGATCAGCACCGCGAAACATTCCTCGAAGGCGGTGAGGAAATTCGCCACCGCGAGCGAATCGAGCTCGGGCAAGGCGCCGAACAACAGCGTCTCGTCCGTGAAGCCCGCGACTCGTTTCGGCGACAGGCCGAGCACATCGGCAAGCAACGCGCGCAGCGTCGCCTCGACGGTCGCAGTAGTATTGGCTTCTGCGGGTTCGGTTGTCGGCGGCACCGGCGGCGCGCTAGCCAATGCACTACGGCGCCGCAAGCTTTGCGCTGGTCCCGCGACGGAGTAGGCCCTCGCCCATGGCCGCCGAGCCCGACCCCACGCCCTGTCCGCTCGATCATCTAGCGAGCCGCGGCAAAGCCGATGCTCCCGCGCTTACGGTGGGCCAACAAACCCTATCGTATGCCGAGCTCGAGCAGCTCGTCGGCGGTACGGCGGCGGCCTTGCTTGCATCGGGACTCAATCCCGGCGATCGCGTTGCGAGCTGGATGGGAAAGACTTTGCTCGCCTGCGTGATGCCCTTGGCCTGCGCTCGGGCGGGTCTCGTCTACGTACCCATCAACCCCGTGCTGAAACGGTTGCAAGCCGCGCACATCCTCGCCGACAGCGGCGCCATGCTGCTGATCGCCAACCAGGCGCGGCTGGCAACGCTCGATGCCCGCGTCGATGCCCGGCTCTTGGCACTTGAGGACTGGCGCGCGCGCGATGAAGTCTTGCCACCATCCGCCGCGAACCCCGATGACCTCGCGGCCCTGCTCTACACGTCGGGGTCAACCGGCCTCCCCAAAGGCGTGATGCTCAGCCACGCCAATCTCTGGCTGGGTGCGATCAGCGTCGCTCATTTCCTCGGACTGTCGGCGAACGACCGCACGCTGGCGGTGCTGCCGCTGGCGTTCGATTATGGCCAGAACCAATTGCTTTCGACTTGGGCGGGGGGCGGCCACGCGATCGCCTTCGACTATTTGTTGCCGCGCGATGTGGTGCGCGCGGTCGGACGTCATGACATCACCTGCCTTGCCGGCGTACCGCCGTTGTGGCTCCAGCTCGCCGAGGCTGGCTGGTCGGGCGGCGAGGGCAAGAGCCTCGCGACATTGACCAACAGCGGCGGACACCTTCCGACGCCGGTTGTGCGCAAGCTAAGGGCGCTGTTCCCCGGCGCGCGGCTTCACCTGATGTACGGCCTGACCGAGGCGTTCCGCTCGACCAGCCTCGATCCGGCACTCGTCGATCTGCATCCGGACAGCGTCGGCACCGCGATCCCGTTCGCCGAGGTTACAATAGTCCGCCCCGACGGCTGCGATGCCCAGGCGGGTGAGGAAGGCCAGCTAGTTCATCGCGGACCGCTCGTCGCGCACGGCTATTGGCGCGACCCTGAGCGCACCGCACTGCGGTTTCGCGACGGTGCGGTGTGGTCGGGCGATACCGTTATCCGAGGTGACGACAGTCTGATCCGCTTCCGCGGACGCGACGACGCAATGATCAAGGTGAGCGGCAACCGTCTGAGCCCGACCGAGATCGAAGAAGCCGCGCTGGCCAGCGGCGCCGTCCGCGAGGCGCTGGCGCTTGGAGTGCCAGACGACAACCTAGGCCAGGCGGTGATGCTGATCGCGGTTGCCAAAGGCGGGGAAGCCGAGGCTCGGCTGCGCGACTATTTGAAGACCGAGCTTCCATTGTTCATGCATCCGCGCGAAATAGTCTGGCGAGATGCACTGCCGGTGGGGGCCAATGGCAAGGTCGATCGGGCGGCGCTGGCGGGGGAATTCGAATGAAGGCAATGGGGCCCATTCCGGCATGGTTCAGCCTAGGGGACGATGCGCAGCTGAGGATCGGTGGCTGGTCCGCCGACGAGCTGATCGACCAGGCCGGCGGCACTCCGCTATTCGTCTATGACAATAATATCGCCGGTGGTCAGATCGCCCGCTTCCGGGGGGCAATGCCCGACGGATTGTCGTTACATTATGCAGTCAAAGCCAACTCTTATGGCCCATTACTGAGATTTCTTGCTCGCTATGTCGAGGGTTTCGATATTGCCTCGTCGGGCGAGCTCGAGCAATTGAAGGATGCGGATGTTGAAGGCTTGCCGATCAGTTTCGCCGGGCCGGGAAAGCGCGACGCGGAGATTGAGAGCGCGATTGCCGCGGGGGTGACGCTCAACGTGGAAAGTGATGGCGAAGCGGAGCGCGCGCTGACCATCGCCGAGTTGGTCGGCCGGCAACCGAAAATCGCCGTGCGGGTCAATCCGCCGTTCGGTATCAAGGGTGCGGGAATGAAGATGGGCGGACTCGCCAGTCCGTTCGGGATTGATGCGGAGCGCGCGCCGGCGCTGGTCCGGCGCGTGATCGAAGGTGGCGCCGATTGGCGTGGGCTGCATATTTTCGCAGGATCGCAGGTGCTTGCGGCGCAAGCCTTGATTGAAGCGCAACGGGCCAGCGTGGCTCTGGCCGGTGAGATCGCCGATGCCTCCGGAGCCGAGCCGCCGCAGGTCAACCTTGGTGGGGGCTTCGGCATTCCTTATTTTCCGGGCGAAGAGCCGCTCGACATCATTTCTGTCGGTGCCGCGCTAACGGAAACTCTTGTGAAGGCCCCCGACTCGCTCGCTAATACCTGCTTCGCGATCGAGCTTGGTCGGTGGCTGGTGGGCGAGGCGGGCGTTTATTTGACCCGGATCCTCGACCGCAAGGAAAGCGGTGGCCGGACGTTCCTGGTCACCGACGGCGGGCTTCACCACATGCTCGCCGCAAGCGGGAATTTCGGCCAGGTCCTTCGCCGCAACTATCCGGTGGCCATCGCCAGCCGGTTCGGCGGCGAGCCGGACGAGACCGTGACCGTCACGGGTTGCCTGTGCACGCCGCTTGACCTGTTCGCCGACGAAGTCTCGCTGCCCCATGCCGAGCCCGGCGATGTCGTCGCCATCTTCTGCGCCGGCGCCTACGGGCTGTCCGCCAGCCCGCAATCGTTCCTCAGCCATCCCCCAGCAAGGGAAATGCTGGTCTAGGGATAGAGCGCTTCGACGAAATAGAGGCCCTCCGGCGGCGCGTTTAGGCCGAGCGCGGCTCGATCGCGGGCGTCGAGGGCGGCCTGGATGTCGGCCGGGGCCCATTGCCCCCGCCCGACCATCACCAGGCAGCCGACCATCGAGCGAACCTGGTGATGGAGGAAGCTGCGCGCCGCGGCATGGATGCGGACCTGCTCGCCGTCGCGGACGATGTCCAATCGGTCGAGCGACTTGACCGGGCTTTTCGATTGGCAATGGGCCGAACGGAAGGTGGTGAAGTCGTGAGTTCCGATGAGCATTGCCGCTCCCTCGGCCATCGCCTCCAGATCAAGCGGGGCGGGGACGTGCCAGACGTGCCGACGCTCAATCGACGCCGGGGCGCGGCGGTTCAAGATCCGATACTCGTAGCGGCGACCGCTGCACGAGAAGCGCGCGTGCCAGTCGTCGGCGACTTCGCTCGCGGCGAGGATCGCGATCGGTTCGGGCCGGACCAGCGCGTTGAGGCCGTCGCGCAGGCGGTGGGTGGTGAAATGCTTGTGGATATCGACATGGGCGCTCATCGCCAGCGCGTGGACGCCCGAATCGGTCCGACCGGCGCCGTGAACCGTGGCCCGCTCGCCCGACATGCGGAAGATCGCGGCTTCGATTCGACCCTGAACCGAGGGGTCGTTGGCCTGCCGCTGCCAGCCCATGAATGGACCGCCGTCATATTCGATCGCCAGCCGCCAGCGGGTCACGGCAGGATCGTGCCGACCGCAATCGCAAAACCGCGTAGCAGCTCCCCGGGCACCATTGGCTCACGGCCAGCGCGCTGGACCAGGAGCGGTCGAACCGCCCCTTCTCCGACGGCAACCGTCAGGCGCTCGTCGAGCACCTCTCCCGGTTCGCCAAAGCTGTCCGAAAGCTCAGCATGAAGCAATTTAACCCGCTCGCCTCGCGCCTCGAACCAGGCGCCGGGAGCGGGAGCAAACGCTAGCACTTGCCGCAAGACCGCCTCGGCGGGCCGCGCCCAGTTGATCCGCGTCTCGCTCTTGTCGACCTTGGCCGCGTAGGTCACACCGTCATCCGGCTGCCCCACCGGTGGAACCGGTGATGCGAGCCAATCCAGCAGTGCATGAGCACCCAATCGGCTAAGTTCATCCGTCACTTGCCCGGCGTTCTTGCCCTCGATTGGAAGCTCGCGCTGAAGGTGGATTGGCCCGGTATCGAGCCCTTGTTCCATCCCAATAATGGTCACGCCCGTCACTGTGTCTCCGGCCAGGATCGCCCGCTGGATCGGCGCCGCCCCGCGCCAGCGCGGAAGCAATGACGCGTGGACATTGATGCAGCCCGCCTTGGGTGCCTCGAGGATCGGCGGCGGCAGGATCTGCCCATAAGCCGCGACCACCGCGAGATCGGCATCGAGCGCCCGGAACCGCGCTTGCTCTTCGACCGACTTGAGGCCCAGGGGCGACCGCACCTCGATCCCGAGCGCCTCCGCCCGAATCTGAACCGCAGTCGGCCGCGGCGTCTTACCGCGGCCCGCCGGACGTGGCGGCTGGCTATAGGCAGCGATGACCTCGTGCCCCGCTTCGACCAAAGCATCGAGGCTTGGCACCGCAAACTCCGGGCTGCCCATGAAGATGATCCGCATGTCCCGCCTATGGCCGAGACTTGCCCCCATGGCCAAGCGCCCTATGGAATTGCCGCCATGGCATCCGAGCAGATCGAAGCTTTGTCGCAGGCGTTGGCGCGGCTTCCGGGCCTGGGACCGCGCTCGGCGCGGCGCGCGGTGCTGCACCTGATGAAGCGCAAGCAAACTGCGCTCGAGCCGCTGCTGGCGGCGCTCCAGGACGTGGCGGCGCGGCTGTCGACCTGCTCGACTTGCGGCAACCTCGACACGTCGGATCCCTGCGCCATCTGCAAGGACTCGCGCCGCGACGACCGGCTGCTGTGCGTCGTCGAGGAGGTCGCCGACCTGTGGGCGCTCGACCGCTCGCGGCTGTTTCCAGGCCGCTTCCACGTGCTTGGCGGGCGCTTGTCGGCGCTGGAAGGCGTGCGGCCCGAGGATCTCGGCATCGACAAATTGGTCGCGCGGGTTGCCAATGGCGGCATCGACGAGATTGTGCTGGCGATGAACGCGACCCTGGAAGGCCAGACCACCGCTCATTACCTTGCGGAGCGGCTCGAGAAATTCCCGATTCGCCTGACCCAGCTGGCCCACGGCCTGCCGGTCGGCGGCGAGCTCGACTATCTCGACGAAGGCACGCTTGCCCAAGCCTTGCGTGCAAGGCGTCCAATTTCCTAATGCGCCGCTGAGGGCGCGGCGCCCGGTTGCTTGAAGCGCCCGCCACCAAGGACTAGATAAGCCGCATGGCCATATTGCCCATCGTCGAGGTCCCGGACCCGCGCCTGCGTCAGATTTCCTCCCCCGTGACGGAGGTCAACGCCGAGGTGCGCGCGCTGATCAAGGATATGTTCGAGACGATGTACGACGCCCCCGGCATCGGCCTGGCGGCGATTCAGGTTGGCGTTCCCATCCGGGTCCTGGTGATGGACTTGCAGGAACCCGAGGAAGAGGACGGCGAACCGGTCAGCGACCCGCGGGTGTTCATCAATCCGGAAATCATCCAGTCGTCCGACGACGAGGTGTCGTATCTCGAGGGCTGCCTGTCGGTCCCCGACCAATATGCCGAGGTCGACCGGCCCGACCACATCCGCGCCCGCTGGCTCGATGAACATGGCAAGCCGCATGAGGAGCAACTCGATGGCCTGCTGGCGGTCTGCCTGCAGCATGAGATGGACCATCTCGAAGGCGTATTGTTCATCGACCATCTGTCGCGGCTCAAGCGCGAGATGGTGCTCAAAAAGCTCGCCAAAATGCGGAAAGACCGGGGCTTGCGCGCCGCTTAGGCAGGTTCACCCACCGATAGAGCTGCATTGCGGCAATCTTCGGCGCATTCCCGGCACATGATCGCGCACAGCTTGCAATGCTCGTGGTCATGGCTGTCGCATTCGGCGGCGCAGGCGTCGCATACGCGGGCGCACAGCTCGAGCATTTCCTTCAGGACCGCGTGATTGGAACCGCTTCGGCGCAGGCCGAGCGTGGTTGTCGCTTCGCAGACATCGGCGCAGTCGAGGCAGACTCGGACGCATTGGCTCATGTCCATCGGCTCGGCGGAACAGGCGTCGGCACACGACAGGCACATCTTGGCGCAATACATCGCGTGATGGACGGCATCGCCCAGCGGCTGGTTGACGTGCCCCGCGGCGGCGGGATGGAGCGCGATCATCTTGCGGATGGACATGTTTATTCCTTCGGGATTGGGTCGGGCAGGCGGTATCGCAAGCGTCACGCTTGAGCAACGCCGACGGGCAAGCTAGGTTCGCTATTCGTTCTTGTGGAGTGGGTGATGGACTTGAGTGTGATTTTGATCGTCATCATTGCTCTTGGCCTCGGCGCGCTGGTCGGCTGGCTGGCCGGCAGCCGTGCCGGGGCCGGCGGAGCGCAAGTGATCGATTCGCTGCGGCTCCAGCTCGACGAGGTGATCAAGGAACGAGACGAGAACCGTAGCGCAGGAAACGACTTGGCGGCTGTTCAAGCCACGCAAGAGGAGCGCGACCGGAATTACGAAAAGCAACTTGCTGAGCTGAAGGAACTTGAGAAGAGAATCGAGAACAAGTTCCAAGATTTAGCTGGCAAAGCCGTTGAGGGTGCTCATGAGGCGTTTCTAAAGCGCGCTGATGAAAAGCTCGGTGCCACAGGCGCTCAGAATGAGGCAAAGCTCAAGGAATTGCTGCAGCCAGTGAAGAGCTCTTTGGAGCGCTACGAAAAGGGCCTCACTGACATCGAGAAAGCCCGCAACGACAGTTACGGCGCACTGAAGGAGGCGGTTGCACAGCTTAGCTTGGGCAATGAAATCGTGCGTCGCGAAACCCAACGACTGGCCAACGTAATGTCGTCAAGTCCGAAGGCGCGTGGCCGTTGGGGTGAAGAGCATCTCAAAAATATTCTCGAGTCGGCAGGGCTTGCGGAAAACATCGACTTTGAATTGCAGATGAGCGTTACCGATGGAGAGCAAAAGCTCAGGCCGGATTGTATTATCAATCTGCCCGGCGATCGTTGCATCGTCGTCGATGTGAAGAACATCTGGACGGCCTTTGAACAGGCTTTCGATGAAGAGGATCCACAACGTCGTAGTGCACTTCTTAAACAGCACTCTGATGCCATGCGAGTGTGCGCAAAAGACTTGAGCCGAAAGGGGTATTGGAAGCAGTTTGAGAAATCCCCTGACTTTGTCGTAATGTTCATTCCCGGAGAGCATATCCTGTCAGCAGCAGCCGAACGCGCCCCCGAGATGATTGCGAGTGCCTTTAAGGATGGCGTGATTATCGCTTCGACAATCAACATGCTCGCGCTTTCGAAATTTTTTGCTGGTATGTGGCGACAGGAAGGCTTGGCCGCGCAAGCTAAGGAAATTGCTGCACTAGGCAAGGAGTTGCATGCTAGACTTCAGACCATGGGTAGCCATGTTGTTAGTCTTGGCCGTAACCTTCGTTTGGCCGGAGAAAGCTACAATGATTTTGTCGGCAGTCTCGACACAAAGGTTATGACTCAGGCGAAGCGATTTGAAGAATACA
>JBDSBX010000145.1:0-3206 GCA_039921365.1 Sphingomicrobium sp.
GATCCTCGCCGCGCGCGACCATTGGCAGATCGCTTTCATCCCCGGCGCCACCAGCCTCGGCGATTTCGACGCGACCTCGACGACGATTGCGCTCGATCCCGGCAACGAGCAGGCACGGCTCGATCCCAAGATGATGAGCGCGACTTTCGAGCGCTATTGGCGCGAGTTCCAGACGCGCGCCGCCGGATCGCGGCCGTGGAAGGATTACACGCCTTACGAAACGCGGACGATCGGCAGCTTCGTGCGGCTCGGGTGGCGCGACCGGATCGACCCCTTGCTCGCATTCTTCATGGCCGACCGCCGACCGGCAGCGTGGAACCAGTGGGCCGAAGTGGTCGGGCGAAACCCGCGCGAAATCCGCTTCATCGGCGACATGCCCCATGCCTGGGTTGCGTCGGATTTCGTCCGCGGCGTGCTCGACATGTTCGCCTGGGAACGGCGCGACGACCGCTCTTTGGTGCTCGGCGGGGGACTGTCGGCCGCGTGGCTGGGCGGCGACGGATCGAGCATCGCCGGCCTGGCGACGCCATACGGCCCGCTGGATTTGGCGATGCGCGGCGACGCCCGCCGGCTTGTGGTCACCGTCGGCGGGAGAGCGCGGCCGCCCGGCGGGTTCGTCCTCGCCTGGCCCTTTGCCGGCACGCCGCCCGCGGCCCGGGTCGATGGCTCAGCGGTGCCATGGCGCAACGGAGCATTGGCCTTTAGGGCCACGGGCAAACCCATCCGGATCGAAATTGGCCGATGAACAAGGATAATGCATGACCAGATTTCCCGACGGATTCCTGTGGGGTGCCTCGACGGCAGCCTATCAGATCGAAGGTTCGCCGCTGGCCGACGGCGCCGGGCCGAGCATCTGGCACCGCTTCGCCCATAGCCCGGGGATGATTGCGAACGGGGATACCGGCGACGTGGCTTGCGACCATTATTATCGCTCTCGCGAAGATGTCGCGCTGATGAAAGCGCTCGGGCTCCAGGCCTATCGCTTCAGCATCGGCTGGGCGCGCGTTTTTCCCGAAGGAACCGGCCAGATCAACGACGCCGGTCTCGATTTCTACGATCGGCTGGTCGATGCCTTGCTCGAAGCCGGTATCGAGCCACTGCCGACGCTCTATCATTGGGACTTGCCCGCCGCGCTCGACGATCGCGGCGGCTGGCTCAACCCGGACGTCGCCAACTGGTTCGCCGATTATGGCGAGGCGGTGTTCCGCCGGCTCGACGGGCGAGTCAAACGCTGGGCGACCCTCAACGAGCCGTGGGTGGTGACCGACGGCGGCTACCTCCACGGCGTGCTCGCACCGGGCCATCGCAATGTTTTCGAAACGCCGATCGCATCGCGCAATCTGATGCTTGCCCACGGCGCGGGAGTCCGGCGCTATCGCGAGGTCGGCAAGCATGAGATCGGGCTGGTCGTGAACCTCGAGCCGAAGTTCCCGGCATCGGATTCGGACGTGGACCGCAAGGCCGCCAACCGCTCCGACGCCTACATGAACCGCCAGTATCTCGATCCGGCCTTCGGCCTCGGCTGCCCGCCGGAAATGGCCGAGATCTTCGGGCCGGCGTGGCGCGACTGGACGGCCGAGGAGCTGGCCCTGGCGGCACAGCCGATCGATTGGCTGGGGATCAATTATTACACGCGCGGGGTGATGGCTCACGATGGTCGCAAGCCGCCGCTGCTGACCGACTATGTCCGCCAGGCGCACACGACCTACACCGAAACCGCATGGGAGGTGTTCGAACAAGGGTTCACCGACATCCTGCTGTGGGTCAAACAGCGCTACGGCGACGTCCCTCTCTACATCACCGAGAACGGGTCGGCCTTTTATGATCCGCCAAAAGCGATCGACGGCCGGATCGAGGATCCGCTTCGGGTTGATTACTTGAAACGCCACCTGCGCGCGGTCCATCAGGCGATTGCCCAGGGCGTCGACGTGCGCGGCTATATGACCTGGTCGTTGCTCGATAACCTCGAATGGTCATTGGGCTATGCGAAGCGGTTTGGGATCGTCCACGTAGATTTCGAAACGCAGGAGCGAACGCCGAAAGACAGCGCGCGACTATACTCTAAGGTCATTGCCAGCAACGGCGCGATTCTCACCGAGCAGCCGCTGGCGCAAATTCGCCCCGCCGCCGAATGATCGCTAAAGGCGGCGTCATGCCCGACAAGGTTTCAACCCTGCTGCTGTTTGGCGCGACTGGCGACCTCGCCCGCCGGATGCTGCTGCCGTCGTTATACGGCCTCGATTCGGACGGGTTGCTGCCGGCCGAGCTCAGGATCGTCGGGAGCGCCCGGACGCAGCTCGACGATGACGCCTTCCGGGGCCGCGCTCGCGAGGCACTCGATGAGCATCTGCCGGCGGGATTTGGCCAGGCCGAGGTGGTCGAGCGGTTTTTGCAACGCCTGAGCTATGTCGCGCTCGACGCCACCCAGCCGGCGAGCTTCTCGAAGCTTGCCGAGGCGATCGGCGATCCAGAATGCGGGGTGGCGATCTTCCTGTCGACCGCGCCGTCGCTGTTCAGCGCGACCATCGCCGGGCTGCAGGCAGCCGGACTGACCTCGGGCCGAGTGCGGATGGCGCTCGAAAAGCCGCTGGGGTCGGACCTCAAATCGAGCCGCGAGATCAACGATTCGGTTGCCGCCGCTTTCCCCGAGGAGCGGACGTTCCGGATCGACCATTATCTCGGCAAGGAAACGGTCCAGAACCTGCTGGCGCTGCGCTTCGCCAATCTGATGTTCGAACCGCTTTGGGACCGATCGCACATCGACCATGTCCAGATCAGCGTCGCCGAGACGGTCGGATTGGAAGACCGCGGCGATTATTACGACGGCGCCGGCGCCTCACGCGACATGGTCCAGAACCATATGCTGCAACTGCTCGCGCTGGTCGCGATGGAGCCGCCGACCAATTTCGACGCAACCGCGGTGCGCGATGAAAAGGTCAAGGTGCTGCGCTCTCTCAGGCCGATTGGCCCTCAAGACATCGCCACGCATTGCGTCACCGGGCAGTTCACGCGCGGCGCGATCGATGGCGAAACCGTGCCTGGCTATGTCGACGAACTGGGCGGCGGGAGCGCCACCGAGACGTTCGTGGCACTAAAGGCCCACGTCGACAATTGGCGGTGGGCGGGGGTGCCCTTCTACTTGCGCACCGGCAAGCGGCTGCCCAAGCGGCACACCGAGATCTTCATCCAGTTCAAATCCATCCCGC
>JBDSBX010000146.1:0-7119 GCA_039921365.1 Sphingomicrobium sp.
GTGCGGCATCCGGCCTTTCCCGGGACGGTGTGCGGCGTCGTCTACCAGGGCTCGACCCGGGCGACCGGCTGCCAGTTCACTTTCACCTGCGACGGCTCGCTCAATCGCCGGCCAAGCACCGACGGCCTGGCGCGGGCGCGCAAGATCGCGCAAGCCGCGCTTGGCGGCGCAGTCTATGCGCCGGCCGGCTACGCGACTCATTATCACGCCAATTATGTGGTGCCCTATTGGGCGTCGAGCCTGGCCAAGAATACGGTGGTCGGGGCGCACATCTTTTACCGCTGGGCAGGCGGCTGGGGCGGTCCGGGCGCGTTTGGCAACCGCTACGCCGGCCACGAGCCCGACAGCCAGGCGCTGCGCGTCGCGGCCCTGGCCGCCGCGGCCCTGCGGCCCGACGTGCCGGCATCGACCGCCGAAGCCATTGCCGCGATTCCGGGCGCGGAGGTCAAGACGCCGGCTGGCGGCCGGGTAATGGTCCGCTTCAGCCTCGCCGCGCGCAAGGCGGCCGACCGGGCTCCGCACAGCGATTATGTCGATAAATTCGACGCGTCGGACAACCTTCGCTGGTCGTTGAGCGGCGGCGCCCCCGAAGCGAGCGACAAGCCGCTCGGCCAGCCGGCCGCTTCCGGCGCGGCGGGCGGCGGCGCGGGCAGCGCCCAGTAACCCTTTAGAGGCTCTCGTGGCGGGCGGCCGGCCACAGCTCGGCGCCGTCCTTTTCGCGTGGCCGCGGCCGGCTCATCAGCGCCAGTGATGCCGCCATGATCGTGCTCAGCGCCGCGGTGCGAAGCGGGTAGTCGACCAGGCTGTGGACGAGGATCGCGGCCGACGCGATCGAGCCGGCCAGCGCGTAGCGGTCGACCGCCGCCGAGCGCCAGATCGGCACCGCCCGGGTCACCCACCACAGTAGAAACGCAGCGACGAGGAGGAGTCCCGGGATGCCGGTCTCCAGCGCGATTTCGAGATAGTCATTGTGAACGTGATTGACGAAGGTCGAGCTGATCGCCGCCGGGTCTTCATATTGCGGGTAGACCTGCTGGAACGCGCCGACGCCCGCGCCCGTCGCGAGATTGTCGCCGATCGCCGGGACCGTCGTCGACCACATCGTCTGCCGCGAGTCGAACGACGTCGCGTTGGACGCCGCGAGACGGTCGTTGAGCGGGGTCAGATAGACGATCAGGATCGCCGCCATCGAGGCCAGTGCAACGGCGGTCAGCGGGCCGCGCAGCCGCATGCCTTGGGGCAAGAGCATGGTCGCGCTGGTCATGGCCACCGCCGGCCCGAGCAGCAGCGCGGCCAGCGAGCCGTTGAGGAAGATCCCGACCAGCAGCACCAGGCTTCCGGCAACGGCGGCCAGCATCACCGCCGAACCGGCGCGCTGGTTCCTCGCCTTGCGGCGGAGGTCGGCGATCAGCGCGAACAGCAGCGGCACGCTGATCATCAGCAAGGTCGACATGTGGTTGCCGTTGGCGAAAAACCCGGTCGCAATGCCGACGTTGGTCTCGGGGTACAGATACCAGGGCGACTCGGTCGCGCCCGAGCTGCCGACCTGCAACGCTCCGAGCAGAACCGCGGCCAACGTGCCAATGAGAATCGCCAACGCCAGCCAGTTCGCCCGATAGGCGCCGGCGACCAGCATTCCGGTCAGCACCGCCAGCGGCGGCAGCAAGGTGAGCACGGTGGCGGCGGTGTCATATGGCGCCAGCGAGATCGGCAGGCTGGGCAGGCTTTGTCCGAGCAGCCGATAGCCTTCGACGACCGCCTCGCGGCCGGGAAGCGCCGTCCACAGGGTTGGCGGCAAGGGGATCAACTGAACGATCGCCATCAAGACCGTCAGGCCGGCGATCATGAACAGGGCCTTCGCCGACCCCGACAAGGCGAGCGCATCCCGGGCTAGCAGGCTCCAGCCGATGATCGCGATCGCCAGGAGTTGCAGGAGAGCGACCCCCCAAACCCCCTGCACGCTGCCGCCGAGCCCAATGCACAGTAGCACGTAGGCTGGGATCACCGCGGTGCGCAGGCGATGCCTCATGCCCCGGCCACTTTCGCCAGGCTGAGCTTGCCGATGGAAACGTCTTGCGACTTGGGAAAATCGCCAGGCGTTCCAGTCAGCCGCAGCCGTTGCGCGGCACAGCCCTGGGGAACCGAAAAGCCAATTGCCAGCCGGCCTTTCCGATCGATCGGGAGCCGAACGAGGGATTCCTTGCCCGGAACACAGGCCAGAGACCAGCCGATCTCGCCGCCCTCGCCCGGCGGCTGCGAAATGTGCATGCTCAACTCGTATCGGCCCGGCCCAAGCAGCACGAGCTGCTCGGCGAGAATGGCGTCGCTCCGGCCGAAATAGATCACTTGGAGTTGGCCGCCGGCGATCGGCTCGACGACCCCGCCGATGGTCGCGAGCGCCCAATTAAACGGCGGCGGCACGGTCGACTTGGCAAAGCCAGGATTGAACAGCGCGCCGCGGCTGTCCTTCACCCCGGCCACTCGCCGCCAGACCGCATAGGCGCTCGCAAACCGACCTTGGTCGACCAGCGAATTGATCAGTTTCGCTTGCCATTCGGCGCCGGCCGGGTCGACCGTCGCTGCCGGCCGCCCCCACAGGGTCAGGATCAGCCTGGCGTTGTTCGGTTCGTTGGCGAGGACGCCGAGCACGATTGGCTCCAGCTGCGGCGACGAGTGGAACAAGCGGCGCAGTTGCGGCACGGCGCCTGGCGTCGCCGCAAACGTCGCCAGCGCCGGCCCGAACCCGGCCATGCCCTGGGGAAACAGGTCGGACAGCGCCGCGATCTCCGCCAGGGCCAGACCGGTCCGGCCGGTGCGAAGATAGCGATCGGCAAGGAAATAGCGGGCCGCCACCGACCGCGGATCGCGGGCCCGGGCGGCGGCGAACAACTGTTCCGATCGGGCCGGGTTCTGCTCGACCTGCGCCAGCGCGCCTTTGATCAGAAATGGTTCGGGAGCCAGCGGCGACTTGCTCGCGACTTGGTCAACCTGGCGCAGGATCGCGGGGGTCAGCGATTGGCCGCGCGCCGCGCGCGAGCCGATCTCGGCCATGGTGCCATTGACCAGGACTACAGGGTGCGCCGGCCACATACGCAAGGCGAGCGCGCTGCCCGGGTCGCCGGCAACGGCGGCTGTCCGGACGACCTGCGCCGCGAGCAGCCCGCCGAGGACGATCATCAGCATTGCTCGGGCGATCCTGGGCATTGGCGTTGAAATCAGCCTTCGGCCTGCTGTGGGATGAGGACGATCTGGTTCCGCTTATCGCCGACCGCCGTGTACTGGTAGAGCCGGTAGCCGTAATGGCCCGCTTCTTCGGCCGACTTGGTCAGCGTCACCCCGACAATATGAGCTCCGGCCGCTTCAATTCGCTCGACCGACTCGCGGGCGGCGCGGGTCCGGGTCTTGCCGCTCTCGACGATCAGCATGGCGTTGCCGCAGGCCGAGGCGAGCAGCGACGCGTCGGCGAGTCCGAGCACCGGTGGTCCGTCGATGATGACCATGTCGAACTGCGCCGCTGCGTCGGCGACGATCTGCTTGATTCGCGGCGTCGACAGAAGATCGGCCGGATTGGGCGGGATTGGCCCGCACGGCAGCAGCCACAAATTTTCGTGCTGCGTGCTGGCGATATGGTCGCCGATCGGCTCCTCGTTGGTCAGCAGCTTGGTCAACCCTTTGGTCTTTGATGCCGACTTGAATGCCGGCCGCCGCAGGTCGCCATCGATGAGCAGGACGGTGGCCCCGCGGCGCGCGTGATTCTGGGCGAGTGCCAGCGCCGAGGAGGACTTGCCTTCCGAGGCGCGGCTGCTGGTCACCAGCAAGGTCTTCGGGGCTCCGGTCGCGGTACTGAACCGAAGCGCGGCAAGCACTGCCGAATAGGCTTCGGACAGCGGCGTCGTCGGATCGCCCAGATCTTCGACCACCGATCCCTTGCCGCGGCGCTTTGGAATGGCGCCGAGGCAGGCAAGCCCAAGCTTGCTCCTGACGTCTTCGCGGGTCTTGATGATGTCGTTGAGGACTTCCAGCGCGACCGCGGTGACAATGCCGCCGAGCAGCCCGGCGGCCAGTCCAATCAGCAGGTTGAAAATCAGATTGGGCTTGTACGGGCCGCCCGGCACATCCGCCCGGTCGACAATCGAAACCGGCGTGGTGCCAACGCCGCCGGCGACCCCGATTTCCTTGTAGCGCTGAAGCAGCGCGTCATAGAGACCGCGATTGGTATCCACTTCGCGCTGCAGGATGTTATACTGGATGCTGCGGCCGCGAAGGTCGAGAACCGCGCCCTTGAGCTGCGCCACTCGGCTCCGCAAGGCGCCCTCGGCGGAGGCCGCGGCGCGAAAATCGGCAAGCAATGCACCGACCCGCCCGCCGGCGATCTGCGATCCTTCGCGGCCGATCTGGCGGTTGAGCTCGTCGATCCGCGAGCGCAGGCTCAGCATGTCGGGATGGTCCGGTTTCATCAACGTGCGTTTTTCTTGATACTCAGCCTCCAGCGCCGCCTTGGATTGGCGCAGCGCCTGGGTGTCGGCGACGCCCGCCGAGGCTCCGGTCAGCTGGGCGTTGCGGTAAGCGCCTTCGGCATCGACCCGCTTGGCAGTGGCTGCCGCCAGTGCTGCATTCAGTGCGACCAGCGACGCGCCCTGGAGCGAGCCGGCATCGTTGGCTGGCTCGCCAGCCTGGCTGCCGCCAGTGTTGATGATGCCTTGCTGCTGGGCATAAGCGACAATCTGTTTTTCCGAGCGCTCGAGGTCGCGCCGGGTCTTGGCGATTTGCTGTTGCAGGAAATTGCGGGCGTAGGTCGACGCCTCGAAGCGCCGCTGCAGTCCTGCGCTAATGAAGTTCTCCGCGATACCATTGGCGATCTGCGCGGCAAGCACGGGCGACTGGGAAACGTAATTGAATTTGATCAGCTGGCCTTCTTCCGGGGCTTCGACCTTGAGCCCGGCGTTCACTTTTTCCGTCGCAATTTTCAGTCGAGTCGCCGGGTCGCCATCGGTGCCGACAAAGTCCGGGTTCGAAGCGAGGTTGAGGTCCTGCGCCACCCGCTCGGCAAGGGTCCGGCTGGACAGCAATCCGACCTGGGTCGCGACAAAATCGAACAGGTTCGGGGCTGAACTGCCCTCGCGATTTTTCTCGTCGAGAATCTCGACCGTTGGCGGATTGACCTCGAGCGTGACCCAGGCGCGGTACAACGGCTTGGTCAGGAAGGTCAGGAGGATCCCCGCGGCGAGCCCAAGCGCCACCGCGCCGAGGATCAGCCAGCGCCACTCGTTGACGATCCGGAACAGAGTGGCGAGATCGAAATGTGCCGCATCATTGCCGCCCTCTTCCCAATAGGGGGACGGCTCGGCGCGCTGAGCGCGCGACTGTCCGACAGCCTGCCGGTCGTTCGGCTGCAAGGCGATTTCAGTGGCCACGCAATATCATTCCCATTTGCTTGTCCGTCGCCGGCCCGGAATTTTAGAATGGCCGGAAGATCGACAGGATCGGAAGGCCGTTCAATATCTGCTTTTGCAGCGCTTTGATCGAGGACCCATCGACGACCACGATGTCGCCCGGATAGATCGGCGGATCGTCGGCTTTTCCCCGGCGGATGTCGACCAGATCGAAAGCCGCGGCCTGCCGCTTGCCCTGGATCGTGCGGAAGATGGCAACGCGGTGGGCATTGGCTTCCGGCGAGCTGCCGCCGGCCAGCGCCACCGCCTGCATCAGGGTCGTCGAGCCGCTGATCTGAAAAGAGCCCGACTTGTTGACCGCGCCATCAACGGTCACGCTTTGGCGGGTCGAGGATTTGACGCCGACGCTGACGTCCGGATTCTGGAGGTAGCGTTCGCCGAGCTTGTCGGTCAGCCTTCTGTCGAGTTCGGCGGTGGTCAGCTCGACGGCGCTGACCTCGCCAATCAACGGCATCGAGATCCGCCCGGTAAGATCGACATCGAAATCCCCCGACAAGTCGGGCATCTTGAACACCTTGATCGCCAGCGTGTCGAGCGGCGCAATTTTGTAGCCCGACTCGAGCGGGACGACGGCCGGCGCATCGGGAGCGGCGAGCCCGCCCGAATAAGCGATCGGGCCGCCACGGCTGTCGGCGCAGCCAGCCACCAGGGCCGCAACCGCGATCAGCAACATGGCCCGAGACTGGCCAGGACGATAACTCACGCGAACGCTCCTTATGCATGGAATGCAGCCCACGGACCTACCGGCCGCCATTGCGCTCTGCCACCAGCTGAGGATCCGCCGACGATCGCTCCCCGGTGGCCAAGCCAGAATCGGTCTGGAGGAACCAGCGCTCCCGGCCCTCCAGGCCCATAGCAGTGAGCAGTCCGGTCCGATACGCGCCGGTATCGATGCCGATGCGGTTCGTCCGGACATCAACCTCGCCGGCGATCGTGTGGCCGTGGACAACGATAAATCCATGGTCGTCGCCATTGTCGAGGAACGGCCCACGGATCCAGCGCAGATCCGACTGGGTCTGTTCGGACAGCGGGACGCCAGGGCGGACGCCAGCGTGGACGAACAAATAGGAGCCGATCCGGAAGGTGTCGAGAAACTGCTGGAGGAAGGCGCGGTGGCTGGCAGGGACCTTCTGGCGAAGATGGGCGACCGCCTGGTCGGGGTCCATGCGTTTGAGCGCGGTCGAGCTGATGCCGTAACTGCGCGCGCATTCCTTGCCGCCGAAACTGAGCCAGTCGCCCAAAAAGCGGCTCTCGCCACGAATCAGGCGCAGCAGCACTTCCTCGTGGTTGCCGCTCAGGAAGACCGTCCGGACGCCGTCGCGGCGATAGGTTCGAAGCCGCTCGACGACCTTGGCCGAGTCCGGGCCGCGGTCGATCAGGTCGCCGAGGAAGACGATGATGTTCTGGGCGGGCCGGCGGTCGTCGATGTCGGCCTCGATCCGCGCCAACAAGTCGTTGAGCAAGTCCAGCCGGCCATGGATGTCGCCGACCGCGTAGGCGCGGTAGCCGGCGGGCACGCTCGGCTCGGCCGAGGCGGCGCTGCCGTTAGAAGCAAGGGTACGAAACATGGTCATAGGTTCAGCTAAAATCCGGAATATGCTGGCAAGTTGCAGGCGTAACAAACAAAAGCGTCATTGAGCGCCGAGCGCATCGAGATATTTTGCAA
>JBDSBX010000147.1:0-2987 GCA_039921365.1 Sphingomicrobium sp.
AATACGGTATCAATTGACACGAGGACCCGCGCGACCGCGGGCAGCAGTGGACCAGTTCGCACTACCGATTGGTATTCCTAAAATAGTCGTGGCGAAATGTTGACGTCTAACGTCCGCTTTCCACCCAAACCGGACACTAGCCCGCGGCTTGCCATTGGTCGAATGCATTGGTCTTGTTCCGGCAATGCCGGTATGGTCTGAAAGCGTCGCCAAGGCTATTCCGTCCCAGGTTCGAGCTGCCATGAAGTGCCCACTTCTGATGCTTCGAGAGTTGCTCCATCAAATGGGCGCTGCAACTGGTGCCAGCGAATTCGAGGGGTAGAGAAACTGCCACCACGAAGGCCTCAATTAACGTGCCAAAGTGCTCTCTACGGCACGGCTGCAGATGCCCAGAAAACGGCTAAATCCCCGGAAGCACGGCACTAATCCGACGTCGTTTCTTTCCATAAGTCATTGTTTTAGAGGGGGGAATTATGGGTGGTGCCGCTTAGGTGACTCGAACCCACGACCCCGTCTTCACGAATGCTTAGTTCTAAGCTGAAAGCTACTTCCGCGGCAGAAGAAGGCTCGCATCACCGTAACTGTAGAAACGGTATCCTTTTTCAATGGCATGGGCGTAAGCCTCTTTCATAAGCTCCAGCCCCATCAGCGCACTGACCAGCATGAACAGAGTCGATTGCGGCAGATGGAAGTTCGTGATCAGCCCGTCGACAACCTTGAAGCGATAGCCGGGCGTGATGAAGATTGCCGTGTCGCCCTCGAACGGCTGGATGATCCCGTCGTCGCCGGCGGCACTTTCGGCGAGGCGCAGCGAGGTAGTGCCGACCGCAATCAGCCGCCCGCCAGCGGCGCGCGCGCGGTTGAGGCGCTCGGCGGTCGCGGCGTCGATCCGGCCCCATTCGGCGTGCATCCGGTGCTCGGCGACCAGCTCCGCCTTGACCGGCAGGAAAGTGCCCGCGCCAACATGAAGCGTCAGCGTCTCGCGCCCGATCCCGCGCTCGTCGAGCGCAGCCAGCAATCGCGGCGTGAAATGCAGCGCGGCGGTCGGCGCCGCCACCGCGCCTTCCTCGCGCGCAAACATCGTCTGATAATCATCGCTGTCGGCCTCGTCCGCCGGCCGCTTTGAGGCGATGTACGGCGGCAACGGCATCCGCCCGGCGCGTTCGAGCAGGGCTTCGACCGGCTCGTCCCCGTGAAACCGCAGCAGGAAGGCGCCATCGTCCCCTCGCTGCGCGGCGGAGGCCGAAACGCCGGCTCCGAACTCGATCCGGTCGCCGACGTGCAGCCGCCGCGCGTTGCGAACGAACGACCACCAGCTGCGCGGCCCCTCGCGCTTGTGCAGCGTCGCGCCGATTTTCGCCGCTCCGCGCGTTCCTTCGAGTTGCGCCGGGATGACCTTGGTGTCGTTGAACAGCAGCACGTCGCCGGGCCGCAACATCGACGGCAGATCAGTCACTTTATGGTCAGAAATCGCCTTGCCAGCGACCTGCAGCAACCGAGCACTATCTCGCGGCCGCGCCGGGCGGAGCGCAATGCGGTCGTTGGGAAGCTCGAAATCGAATTGGTCGACGCGCATCAGCCGCCGGCGGGCGTGACCGGAGCTGGAAGGGCTGGCGCCTGGACCGCCGCGCCATCGCCAAGCCGGGCGCTGACGATCGTCGTCGGATTGGCGGGCGGTTCGCCGACGGCGATCTTGTCGACCGCGTCCATGCCGGACATCACCCGGCCGATCACCGTATATTTGCCCCATAGGGAGATGTTGGGCGAGAACATCAGGAAGAACTGGCTGTTGGCCGAATCGGGATTGTCGGTTCGCGCCATGGCGACGATCCCGCGCATGTAGGGGATGGTGGTAAATTCGGCCTTCAGGTCGGGCAATTCGGAGCCGCCCTGGCCGGTGCCCTTGGGGTCGCCGCCCTGGGCCATGAAGCCGGGGATTACCCGGTGGAACTTGAGGCCGTCGTAAAAGCCGCGGCGGACCAGGGTCTGGATGCGCTCGACACTGGCCGGGGCCGCGTCTGGCCGGAGCTGGATGACGACGGTGCCGCCGTTCGACAGGACCAGGGTAAGGCGGTTGGCAAGATTGCTGCTGATCGCGGCCGGGGGCAGGATCGGAGCGGTCGCCGCGGCCGGAATGAGGGGCTTGGTTGCAGGCGCATCGGTGGGCGCCGCCGCAACCAGTGCCAGCGCCATAAAGGGCAACGAGAACAAAGACTTAAGCATTACAAACCACTCCCCCGAAGCCCGTTTCCGTCATAGCCTTGCACCTCCTCGATTGCCAGCCCTAGCGGCGCTTCTTGAGGTGCTTCGCGACGTCCTCGACGACGGCCGGCGGCACGAACTTGTCGATTGCTCCGCCATAGCGGGCGATTTCTTTCACCAGCCTTGACGCGATCGGCTGAAGCGACACGTCGGCCATCAGGAAGACGGTCTCGATTTTGTCGTTGAGCTGCTGGTTCATGCCCGCCATCTGATACTCATATTCGAAATCGGCGACGGCCCTGAGACCACGCAGGATCAGCGCTGCGCCCTCCCGCTCGGCGAAATCCATGAGCAGCGAATCGAACTCGACGACGGTAATGTCGCCGGGGATATCGGCGACTTCGCGCTTCACCATCGCCAGCCGCTCGGCAATCGTGAACATCGGTTCCTTCGACGGATTGGTGGTCACTCCGACCACCAGCCGATCGACCAGATGCGCGCCGCGCCGGACGATGTCGATGTGGCCGAGGGTGATCGGGTCGAAGGTGCCCGGATAGACGCCGATGCGGTGAGTCATGAACCTAATGATCCCGTTCTATGGCGAAACGCGCGATGGCGCGGAGCAGGTCGGCTTCCGGGCCATGATCGTCGAGATGCTCGATCGCCTGCTCGACCAGCACCTCGGCCTGCTGCCGCGCGCGCTCCTCGCCGAGCAGCGAGACGAAGGTCGCCTTGCCCGCCGCCATGTCCTTGCCGATGCGCTTGCCGGCGGCGGCTTCGTCGCC
>JBDSBX010000148.1:0-2693 GCA_039921365.1 Sphingomicrobium sp.
GCAGCATCTCCAGCGGGTAACGCGGGCCGAGAAAGGCGAGCAGCCAGACGGCGCCGAGCAGGCTTGAAATCACTCCGCGGGCGGTGAGTTCGTGGCTGACGAGCTCGGGCACGATCATCGCGCCGAGCCCGACCACCAGCACCAGATACATGGCGCGCAGAATGTAGAGCCGGAAAAGCGAAACTTCGCTGCCGGCGGCCTGCTCGGGCGGCGGTGAAAGCAGTGCAGCAGTCGAAGCCATTGCAATCTCCATCAGGCGGCGCGCGATTGTTCGGCGGCGTCGGGGCCCGGCTCAAACTCGAGCAAGTCCCCGGGCTGGCAGCCCAGCGCGGTGCAAATCGCCTCGAGCGTCGAAAAGCGGATGGCGCGCGCCTTGCCGGTCTTGAGGATCGACAGATTGGCGAGCGTGATGTCGATCCGGCCGGCGAGCTCGGTCAGGGTCATGCGGCGGTCGTGGAGCAGATCGTCGAGCTTGACGGAGATCGCCATGTCACACCGTCCCTTCGAGGTCTTCGCGCAACATCGCGCCTTCGACGAAGACGCGGGCGAGGATAAAGGTCAGGAGGACGGCGAGCCAACCGTTGATCGAGAAGCCAGCGTCGAGGTCAAGCTGGAAACTCGGGGTCGAAATGGCCTTGCCGACGCCGGCAATGACGATGCTGAGCAGCTGGAGCGCGAGCAATGCCCAGGCGATGGCCCGGAGGCGGTAGGCGTTGGCGGCGACGAACGGGTCCCCGGTGCGGACCGTCTGAACCATCGCCAGAAGCCGCGTCAGGACAACATGGCTCAGCGGGACGGCGACGAGGCCGAGCGCCGCGATCAGGCGAAGACCTATGATCACGGTCCGGATCTTGTCAGCGGGCGTGATGCCAAGCGCGGTAAAGGTCCATTCCTCGGCAACGATCGTGGCGACCAGCAATGCGAGGATCGCGGCGCCGAACAGCCAGTTGAGGACGATCAGGATGCGCAACACGACGTAAGCGATCGGTAAAGCGGCGGAATATGATCGGGGCATCAGCTTTGCACTCCGGCGAATCGAAATATCGACTATCAATACACGTATTATTGATAGTCAGCAAGAATATTATTGATATTCGATAATGGTGGACAGCGGCTTTTCCGCCGACGCGGGCTGGTCTAGGCCCGCGAGCATGCTCAAGCGTGCATCGACGCCCGACATTGCCGCCCTCAAGCTGCTCGAAGAGCGGCTGCGCTGGCTGTCGGCGTGGACCATCCACCACGCCAATCACATTCGCCCGTCGCCCGATGGCCTCAAGGTTGGCGGGCACCAGGCGAGCTGCACGTCGATGACGGCGATCATGGCGGCGCTCTATTTCCATGCGCTGGGGCCGAACGACAGGGTCGCGGTCAAACCGCATGCCGGTCCGGTGCTGCACGCGATCCATTATTTGCTCGGCAGCCAGAGCCAAGAGCTACTCGAGAATTTCCGCGGCTTCGGCGGCATGCAGAGCTATCCGAGCCGGACCAAGGACGAGATCGCGGTCGATTTTTCCACCGGGTCGGTCGGGCTCGGAGTCGCGATCACCGCGTTCGCCAGCCTGATCCAGGATTACCTCAGCGCCCACGGCTGGCTCGACGACGCCGATCGCGGACGGTTCGTCGCGCTGATGGGCGATGCCGAGCTCGACGAGGGCAATATCTACGAGGCGCTGATCGAGGCCTACAAGCACGACATCCGCAACTGCTGGTGGATTGTCGACTACAACCGCCAGAGCCTCGACGCGACCAGCGCCGACCGGATGTTCGAGCGCTTCGACGAGATTTTCAAAAGCTGCGGCTGGCGCGTGGTCGAACTGCGCTGGGGCAAGCGGCTGCAGGCGGCGCTCGACGCTGATCCCAAGGTCCGGGCCTGGCTCGAGGCGCTGGCAAATGCCGATCTATCGGCGCTGCATTACCAGGGCGGCGCGGCGTGGCGGGCGCGGATCGAGGGCGATATTGGCGAGGCTGCTGCGGCGTTCCTCAAGGCGCATGACGATGCCGCGCTTGGCGCGCTGTTCAGCGACCTTGGCGGGCATTGCATGGGGTCGCTGGTTGAGGCGTTCGCCGGCGACGACGACGACGTCCCGACATTGTTCATCGCCTGGACCATCAAGGGCTACGGCCTGCCGTTCGCCGGCCACAAGGACAATCATTCGGGGCTGATGAACCCGACCCAATTGGCGGCGCTGCGCGAGACGATGGGCGTCGCCGAGGGCGGGGAATGGGAGCCGCTCGGCGGGATCGGCGACAATGGTCGGCCGGCGGTTGAGGCGCTGATCGACGGCGTCCGGATCGCGCGGGACATAAGGCCACGAGCGTTTGGGTCGGTCGCGGTCCCGGATATCGCCGCGCCGGCGGGCGAGGAGCAATCGACCCAGGCCGCGTTCGGCCGCATCCTGCTCGACCTCAGCAAGGCCGGCGGGCCGCTGGCCGACCGCATCGTTACAACCTCGCCCGACGTCACCGTCTCGACCAACCTCGGCGCGTGGGTCAACCAGCGCGGCCTGTTCCGCCGCAAGGACATGGCCGACGTTTTCGCCAGGGCGAAGATAGCCTCGGCACAAAAATGGGCGGGCACGAACAAAGGCCAGCATATCGAGCTGGGCATCGCCGAGAATAATCTGTTCCTCATGCTCGGCGCGGCAGGGCTGGCCGGCGACTTGTTCGGGACGCGATTGTTCCCGATCGGCACG
>JBDSBX010000149.1:0-8797 GCA_039921365.1 Sphingomicrobium sp.
CGTTTTGCTGGCGGCAGGAACCGCGCTTGCCGGATGCGCCGCGCGCACGGCTCCACTGGCCGAACTCACCCCACCGGCGGAACTCGCTCCAGCCGTTGCCGAAATGGCGTCCGCTCCAAAGCCGGCCATAGGCGATTTCGGCTTTGATGCCGCTGGCATGGATCCCAGCGCCAAGCCGGGCGACGATTTCTATAATTTCGCCAACGGCACCTGGTCAAAAAACAGGCCGATTCCCGCGGACAAGTCGAACTTCGGTTCGTTTTCCGTGCTCGCCGATCTCAGCCAGCAGCGAACTCGCGAGCTCCTTGATGCAGCCAAGGACGATCCCAACAGCAAAATCGGCACCGTCTACTCGAGCTTTCTCGACGAAGCTGCGGTTGAGTCCAAAGGCCTGGCTCCGATTCAGCCATGGCTGGGGCAAATTCGCAGCCTGAAGAACCGTGGCGACTATGCCGCGCTTTCGGCGGAAGCCGCGCGCAGCGGTATCACCGGCCTATTCGGCGGTGGCGTTGGGCAGGATGACCGCAATAGCGAAGCGTATATCTTTGGACTCAGCCAAGCCGGCCTCGGCATGCCGGATCGCGACATGTACCTGCTCAACGAACCGAATCTGGTGTCATTGCGGGCCGCTTATCTCGATCATTTGGGGAAGACACTGACTCTCGCTGGCGAGCCAAACGCCGGCGCGCGAGCCAAGGCGATCCTTGCCTTCGAAACCGACATCGCGCGCGACTCCTGGAACCGCGAAGACAGCAGCGATGCGACCAAGACCTATAACAAGATGACCGCCACCCAATTGTCGAAGCTCGCACCCGGCTTCGACTGGGCGACTTACCTCAAGGCTCGCGGCGCCAACGTTAGCGAATTGCTGATCGCCCAGCCGAGTGCTTTCACCAAGATCGCAGCGCTGGCCCGCAAGGCGCCACTGGGCGTGCTCAAGGACCAGCTCATGGTCCGCTCGCTCGATGCTTATGCCGACGTGCTTCCCAACGCGGTCACCGCCGAATCCTTTGCTTTTTACGGCACGAAGCTCAACGGCACGCCGCAGAACCAGCCGCGATGGAAGCGGGCGGTGGACTTCACCACCAACACTTTATCCGACGAAGTATCGAAGGTTTACGTTGCCAAATATTTCCCGCCAGAATCGAAGGCGGCGATGGATGAGCTGGTCCGCAATATCGTCGCGGCAATGGGGCGGCGCATCGAAAACCTGAGCTGGATGGCGCCAGAAACGAAGGTCAAGGCCAAGGCCAAGCTCGCGGCATTCACGCCGCGCGTCGGCTACCCCGACCAGTGGCACGATTATTCGAACATCGCCATCGCCCGCGACGATTTGTTCGGAAACTCCCTCCGCGCCAACCAATGGGCGCACGATTACAACGTTCAGAAGCTCGGGCGGCCAATTTACCGATGGGAGTGGGGACTCGACCCGATGACCGTCAACGCCCAGGCCAACTTTCAACTGGTGGCGATCACCTTCCCGGCGGCGATCCTCCAGCCGCCCTTCTTCGATCCCAATGCCGATCCGGCGATCAACTATGGCGGGATCGGCGCGGTGATCGGCCACGAGATGAGCCACCACTTCGACGATCAGGGCGCGAAATATGATGCCCACGGCAATCTAACTGATTGGTGGACGCCGAAGGATATAACCAGCTTCAAGGGTTTAACGGATAAACTTGTGAAGGAATATGACGCTTACGAAGCCTTCCCCGGAGCGCACGTAAAAGGCGAGTTCACGCTCGGCGAGAATGCCGCCGACCTCGCCGGCATGCAGACTGCATATGACGCCTACCACGCCACTCTGGGCGGCAAGGAAGCGCCAATCATCGACGGCATGACCGGCGACCAGCGCTTCTACCTTGGCTGGGCGCAGGTCTGGCGCCGCAACTATCGCGAGGCGAACCTTCGCCAGCGCCTGCTGACCGATCCGCATGCGCCGGCGGTGCAGCGGACCTGGATCGTGCGCAATTTCGACCCCTGGTACAAAGCGTTCGATGTCCAGCCCGGCCAGAAGCTTTACCTCGCCCCCGCCGAGCGGGTACGCATTTGGTAGATGCTGCACCAGCAACTCCCGCCGATCGACGCACAGCCGCTTGACGCTGTCTCACGCTGGCTGATGCCGGCGCTGATTGGCGGGGCGGCACTGACCGGGGCGGTGCTGTCGTGGTCGAGTGGTTACCCGCTGGTAGCGGGATTGTTTGCCCTCGCCGGACTGATCGCGGCGTCGGCGATCACGGTGTGGGACAAGCGACCGCGGCCGCCCACCGTCGAGGTTTTGAGGCTGTCACCCGATTATTCGGTCATCGGCTCGGCGTTGGGGCTTTCCCACGAGCCGGCTGCGCTGACCGACGGTGAAGCCAAGCTGCTGATCGCCAACGCCGCGTATCGCGATCGGTTCGGCGGCGCCGCCCCGCCGCTTTCGCTCGGTAGTGACAAGGAATCCTCCCAATCTCTGGAGCTCGTCAAAACGATGGCGTGGCGCGACGGGGGCGGCTGCGTCGCGGGCGTTGCCACTGCTTCCGGGCCGACCGCGGTCGAGGTCGAGCGGGTCGGTGCCAGCGGCGACCTGCTGTTGTGGCGCTTTCCCCAGCTCGCACCGCCCGACCCGACCATGCTGGCCGCCAAGCGCCTGGCCGGACCGACCGGCGACCGGCTTGGCGAGGCCGGGTTGCTGGCCGCGCTGGTCGATACCGACGGCATGCTGTTGGCGGCCAATCGCTCGTTCGCCGCCCGCGCTGTGCCAATCGATCAGGGACCAGGGAAGATGCGCTTTGCCGATCTGGTCGAATTCTCCAAGGAGGGCATGGCAGGCCTGGTGGTCGAGGGAGATTCCGCGCGGCCGATGCAGTCGGTTCGCATACCGGTCGATCCGCGTGATGATCAGGGCGCCGCGACCGTCCTGCTGGTCGATGTTTATCAGAAGGGTTCGCTCGACAGCGCGGACCTGCAGGCCCTGCTCGAAATCCTGCCGATCGGCCTCGCGTTGGTCGATCGCGATGGTCGCTTCCTGACCATGAACCGCGCCTTTCGGGTCGCCGCGGACATCAAGGGAGCGGCGATGCCCAGCTATCCTGGCGACCTCGTCGTCAAGGACGACAAGGCGCCGGTGGCCAACGCGGTTCGCCGCAATGCTCGCGGACCGGCGATGTCGGGTGACCTCGCGATTCGACTGGCGCGGCAGAATAGCGAACCGGTTGCGCTCACGGTCGCCGGCGTACGCGGGCTGGGCGATGCGGCGGTGCTGCTGCTGCTCAAGGACAATAGCGAAGAGGCCAAGCTCAAGCGACAGATCGCCCAGGCGACCAAGATGCAGGTGGTCGGCCAGCTCGCCGGCGGGGTCGCGCACGATTTCAACAATATCCTGACCGCGATCATCGGCCATTGCGATCTGATGTTGATGCGCCACACGCCGGGCGACAGCGACTATGACGACATCCAGCAGGTCAAATCGAACTCCAATCGCGCTGCCGGGCTGACCCGCCAGCTGCTGGCCTTTTCGCGCCAGCAGACCCTCCGTCCGCAGGTGCTTCAGCTCCCCGACGTCGTCTCCGAGGTGTCGCATTTGTTGAAACGCCTGCTTGGCGAAACCGTGAAGCTGGTCGTCAAGCATGGCCGTGACCTGGGGCCGGTGCGGGCCGACCCCGGCCAGCTTGAGCAGGTTATCGTCAATCTTGCGGTCAATGCCCGCGACGCCATGGCGTCGGGCGGGGGTGGGATGCTGACCATCCAGACCTATGCGGTTCGCGCCGATCAGGTCGCTGAACTGGGCTCCGAGATCTTGCCAATCGCGGACTATAGCGCCTTGTCGGTCACCGATACCGGCTCCGGCATCGCCCCCAGCGTGCTCGGCAAGGTGTTCGAGCCCTTCTTCACCACCAAGGAGATCGGCAAGGGCACCGGGCTCGGCCTGTCCACCGTGTACGGCATCGTCAAGCAGTCGGGCGGCTTCATCTTCGCCGATTCAAAGGTCGGCGAGGGCACCCGCTTCGTCATCTATCTGCCGGTCCACCGCGAGGAAGCAAGCGCCGCCAAGCCGCGCAAGGCAGCCAAGCCCAAGGAACATGAATTGTGGGGGACCGGCACCATTCTGCTGGTCGAGGATGAGCCGATGGTCCGGGGGGTCGCCGAACGGGCGCTGACCCGCCATGGCTACACGGTGATCACTGCCGACAATGGTGAGGAGGCTTTGGAAGTGCTCGCCCGCGGCGAGGAAATTGCGCTCCTGATCAGCGACGTGGTGATGCCGATGATGGACGGTCCGACGATGGTCCGTGAAGCGCGCAAGAGCTGGCCGGATCTCAAGATTCTGTTCATGTCGGGCTATGCCGAGGAGCAATTGCGCAACTCGATCGACATCGACAATGTCGCTTTCCTTCCCAAACCCTTTTCAGTTCAGGAACTTGCCGAGGCGACACGGCGGGCGATCGCCGCCAAATAAACGTTGCGCTTGCGGGCCGGTCGCTTATCGGAGGCACAATGTCGACCCCCCGCAGCATCCTGATCGTCGAGGACGAGCCGCTGATCGCGATGATGCTCGAGGATTTCCTCGAATCGCTGGGTCACTCGATTTCGGCCAGTTGCGACAGCGTCGGCTCGGCACTTGCGGAAGTCGAAAAGGGCGGGTTCGATCTCGCCATCCTCGACGTCAATTTGAAGGGCCAAAACGTGTGGCCGGTCGCCAGCCGCCTGCGCGAGCAGGGTGTGCCGTTCGTCATTGCCAGCGGCGGTCATGTCGATCCGCCGCCGGCCGAATTCGCTTCGGTGCCCCTGATCGAGAAGCCTTATACCGTCGACCGGGTGACCCCGGCCATCAATGCCGCCTTCGCCGGCTAGGCCCCGGCCGCTCAAGCTTCTTGTTGCAGCTCTTGTTCTTATCGCGGCGGTCCTGTTCCTGATGCTCGAATTTCAGAACCACCTGATGTTCCCGACGCACGCTGTCGCGCCTCCTGGCCCGCTGCCGCCGGGAGCGACGCGGGTCACGATTCCTGCGCCGGAGGGAAACGAGCTTCATGGCGTGCATATTGCGCCGCTTGCGAGCCCTGCCGGCAAGCGGACCTTGATCCTCGGCTTTGGCGGCAATGCATGGAACGCCGAGGATGCGGCGGCCTATCTGCACAAGGTCTACCCATCGGCGGACATCGTCGCCTTCCACTATCGTGGGTATCGGCCTTCGACCGGCTCGCCGTCCGCCGAGGCGCTGCTCGAAGATGCGCCGTTGGTTTACGATTTCGCAATCGCCAGGGTCCGTCCGAAGCGGACCGTTGCCGTTGGCTTCAGTATCGGCAGCGGCGTGGCGGCGGGCCTCGCGGCGGAGCGCCCGGTCGATGGTCTGATCCTCGTCACCCCGTTCGATTCATTGAAGGCCGTGGCCAGCGATCTTTTCCCGCTTCTGCCCATGGCGATGATGTTCGGGGACGATATGGATGCGGCGGTTGCGCTCCAGGCCAGCAAGGTCCCGACCGCAATTATCGCCGCCGGTCTCGATGAGATCATCCCGCAGCGCCGCACCGACGGATTGCGCGCGTCTGTCGGCAATCTGGTGTTCGACCGGATTGTCGCTGGCGCCGGCCACAACGACATTTATGCGCGGTCGGAATTTCAGCAGGCGATGGATGCTGCGCTGGACGCGGTGAGCAAGGTTCGGGCCTAGACCGAGCCGGACCCCTTGCCGCCGCGCCACAGTCCATCCATATTCCTGAAACTTAAGGATCAATCGGTCGGAGGGCGTTGTTAACTCTCCCGAGAGTTTGACTGTGCAATAAAGCGGGCTAGCATGGCGCCGATCAACGGGCGTCCAAGGGCCGGACGATAGGACTGGAATGACCAAGCTTTCAGGCGGCGACAGCAAGAGCACCCTTTATTGCTCGTTCTGCGGCAAGTCGCAGCATGAGGTGCGCAAGCTCATCGCCGGGCCGACCGTGTTCATCTGCGATGAATGCGTCGAGCTGTGCAACGACATCATCCGCGAGGAGAGCAAGTCCGCCCTCGTGAAAACGCGGGACGGGGTCCCGACTCCGGCCGAGATCTGCAAGGTGCTCGATGATTATGTGATTGGCCAAAGCCGCGCCAAGCGCGTGCTGTCGGTCGCCGTCCACAACCATTACAAGCGCCTCAACCACGGCGCCAAGACCGGCACCGACGTCGAGCTGGCCAAGTCCAACATCCTGCTGATCGGCCCGACCGGCTGCGGCAAGACCCTGCTCGCGCAGACGCTGGCGCGGATTCTCGACGTGCCGTTCACCATGGCCGACGCGACGACGCTGACCGAGGCTGGCTATGTCGGCGAGGACGTCGAGAACATCATCCTGAAGCTGCTCCAGGCGTCCGACTACAATGTCGAAAAAGCCCAACGCGGCATCGTCTACATCGATGAAATCGACAAGATCAGCCGCAAGTCAGACAACCCGTCGATCACCCGCGACGTGTCCGGCGAGGGCGTCCAGCAGGCATTGCTCAAGCTGATGGAGGGGACCACCGCCTCCGTTCCTCCGCAGGGCGGCCGCAAGCACCCGCAGCAGGAATTCCTGCAGGTCGACACGACCAACATCCTGTTCATTTGCGGCGGCGCGTTCGCTGGCCTCGAAAAGATCATCGCCGACCGCCTGCAGGGCAAGTCGATCGGCTTTGGCGCCCATGTCGCGGCGCCCGACGAACGCAAGACCGGCGAGGTGCTGCAGCATTGCGAGCCCGAGGATTTGCTCAAGTTCGGGCTGATCCCCGAATTTATCGGCCGCCTGCCGGTGATCGCGACGCTGATGGACCTCGACGAGACCGCTCTGGTAAAGATTTTGATCGAGCCCAAGAACGCTCTCGTCAAACAATATCAGAAGCTGTTCGACATGGAGGACGTCGAGCTCGCTTTCTCGGACGAGGCGCTGCATTCCGTCGCCTGCAAGGCGATCGACCGCAAGACCGGCGCCCGCGGCCTCCGCTCGATCCTCGAGGGCATCTTGCTTGACACCATGTTCGACCTGCCGTCGATGGACGGCGTCGACGAAGTTCACATTGATCGCGACGTCGTCGAGGGCCGCAAGGAGCCGGTCCGGGTCTATGCCAAGAAAGGCAAGGCCGGCGACGCCGCTTGAATCGGCCGTTTTCCTGCGTTCGAACTTGAGGCGCTGACGGCCGATGCGTGATGTCGCGGCGCGGCCCGTCGATTGGCGGGCGCCGATATCCTATTTGCCAAGGGTCTTGCTGGAACCGCGCCGACCGATGCTGGCGCTGGCGATTGCCTGGCTTGTGGTGTTCGTTCCGACCCTGGCGCTGGGCGCAATAGTCTCGGCGGTCATGCCGCCAAGCGCATTGCCGACATTCCCGGCGGCGAGCTGGTATGTTTCCTTGCTGATCGTGGTCATCGGGCCGGTCATCGAAACGCTGATCATGGGCGGTGCGCTAATTCTCTTGTCCCGGTTCCTGAGCCCGACCGCCGCGGTGCTGGTCAGCGCGGCAGGGTGGGGGATCGCTCATTCGACCGCGGCCCCGGGTTGGGGCTTGGTGATCTGGTGGCCATTCGTGATCTTCTCGACGCTGTTCGTGACCTGGCGGAAGCGATCGACGATGGCCGCGATCGCCATGGCTGCGTCCGCCCACGCCATGCATAATTTATTGCCGGCGTTGATGTTGGTTTCGGGTCTCGAAAGCTAGCGAGCGGCGACCTGATCGCGCTGGCCGAAATAGCGGGCGATGATCGCCGGGTCGCGCCGGTAAGGATCGGCCCGAAACACAATTCCCTGCGGACTCGCCGCCACCGTCAGATAGGTCACGTAGACCGGCATCGGATCGGGCAGGTCGACGCGCTGGGGGCGATCCGGATCGGCCGTCTGGGGCAGTCCGCCCATCATCCAGGCGCCCAGCCGAGGCGCGTCCTCCAGCCGGATGCAGCCGTTGCTGATCCAGCGATTGTCGTCGGCGAATAGCTCCTTGTGGGGCGTATCGTGAAGGTAGATGCCGAAATCGTTGGGCATCATATATTTCACCTTGCCCATCGAGTTCGCAGGGCCGGGCAGCTGGCGGACGCGGATGATCTTGCGACCGTCGGCGGCGGCCTGCCAGTCGACGGTCGACGGATCGAGCGCGGTGGCCTCGTCGCTCCAGTCGTTGAGGACTTCGTAGCGGCGGTCCTTGAGATAAGTGACGCCCTGCTTGAGCACGTTGGGGGCAATGAGCTTGATGACCAGCTCGGGGGGCACGTTCCAATAGGGATTGACGCTGGCGTAGCGGAGCTGCGCGGCCATCATCGGCGTTGCCGTTTCTTCCTTGCCGACAATCACCTTCATGCTGTCGACCGCACGCCCGTTCTCGTACATGTAGAGCCGAGCGGCGCCGACATCGACGAGGATGTAGCGGTGCGTGTCGGTCGCCAGCGGCAAGCGCCGGGCCCGCTCGAGATTGACGATGATCAAACGCTCATATTGATTGGCGCCGAGGTTCATCGAGGCGATTGTCCCACCGCCGGCAATGCCATCCGCCTTGAGCCCGTGGGCCAGCTGATATTCCTTGACGACGTTGGCGAGGGCCGCGTCGAAGCTGCCTCCGGGCTGCAGGCCCATGCGCTGGCGAAGCATGCCGACGCGCTCGTCCGCCGACCCCGGCTTGAGCGCCGGTCCCGCCGGAATGTTGAGTTGTGGAAGGTCGCCCCAGCGCTGCTGGTAACGCACCAGGCCACGACGGAGGTCGGTGTAAATCGGGTTGACCGGCAAGAACAGGTCGAGCGGCGCGCCGGCCCATTCCTCGAACGAAATCTGGTGCATCGCGACATTCTGGTCGTTGAGACGAGGCGCGATCTCCGGGTCGA
>JBDSBX010000150.1:0-4377 GCA_039921365.1 Sphingomicrobium sp.
GGTCTCAAAGGACTATTGATTCGACCGCAGCCGTCATCCCGGGCTTGACCCGGGACCCGCCTTCTTCTTCAACCGTCCGCAAGGCAGATAGGCCCATGATCAAGTCCGGGGTGACGGGGGGAGCGCCATGAAGAATTGGAACGTCCGCAAGGCGATCGTCGCTCGCGAGGACATGCCCGAAGAACATCGGCTGAAGCAGTCCTTGTCGTGGCCGCACCTGGTGGCGCTGGGCGTCGGGGCGATCGTCGGGACGGGCATCCTGACCTTGATCGGTGTCGGCGCCGGCAAGGCCGGTCCGGCGGTCATCCTGTCATTTGCGATCGCCGGCCTGATCTGCGCCGCCGCGGCGCTGGCCTACGCCGAGGTCGCCACCATGATCCCGGCCTCGGGCTCAGCCTATACCTACAGCTATTACGTATTCGGCGAGCTGGTCGCGTGGATGATCGGGGTCGCCTTGATCCTGGAATATACGCTGGTGGTCAGCGCCGTCGCTGTCGGCTGGTCGGGCTATGCCGCGGGGTTTCTGCAATCGGTCGGGCTCGGACTGCCCGAAGCGCTTATCCAGGGACCGGAACTGGGCGGGGTCCTCAACCTGCCTGCCATCTTCATCATCTGGGTGGTCGCGGGCCTGCTGATGGCCGGGACTCGGGAGAGCGCCACGCTCAATGCCGTGCTGGTGCTGGTCAAGCTGGCGGCGCTCGCTTTGTTCATTGCCGTCGCTTTGCCGGTGTTTGACTCGTCGCATTTCCAGCCGTTCATGCCGTTCGGCTTCCCGCGCACAGGGCCGCCGGGCAGCGAGGTCGGAGTGATGGCGGCGGCGGCGATCATCTTCTTTGCCTTCTACGGCTTCGACGCCATCGCCACCGCCGCCGAGGAAGCCAAGAACCCGAGCCGCGACCTCGCCATCGGGATTGTCGGATCGATGGTCGTGTGCGTCATCATCTACATGATCGTCGCGGCCGCGGCGATCGGCGCCGTGGCCTACACCGGTTTCGCGGCCAGCCCCGAACCGCTGGCACTGATCCTGCGCGAGATCGGCCAGCCGTGGGCGGCGCGAGCGCTCGGGGCATCGGCCGTCATTGCCCTGCCGACCGTGATCCTGGCGTTCTTCTATGGCCAGAGCCGGATTTTCTTCACCGTCGCTCGCGATGGGTTGCTGCCGGCCGCATTGGCGCGGGTGTCGAGCCGCGGGACCCCGGTGCGGATTACCATCTTCACCGCAGTGGTAACATCGATCTTTGCCGGCCTGATCCCGCTGACCGCGATCGCGGCGCTGGCCAATGCCGGGACGCTGGCCGCATTTGTCGCGGTGTGCGCGGCGATGCTCGTCCTGCGCCGCCGCGAACCGGGCCGCGAACGCAAGTTCCGAACGCCGGCGGCCTGGCCGGTCGGCGTCTTCGGCATCATCGGCTGCCTCTATCTGTTCATCAGCCTGCCCAACCGGACGCAGCTGTTCTTCCTCGCGGCGCAGGTCATCGGCCTGGTGCTCTATGCGATTTACGGACATGGCGCCGCTCACCGCGCGCGTGGCAGGGCCGGTGCCTAGGACGGCTTCGCCGCAAGCCCTGAGCCGCCTCAAGAACATCGTCGGCGGATCGGTCGGCAACCTCGTCGAATGGTTCGACTGGTACGTCTATGCGGCGTTCGCCCTCTATTTCGCGAGTGCCTTTTTCCCCAAGGGCGACCAGACCGCGCAATTGCTGTCGACAGCAGCGGTGTTCGCGGTCGGCTTCATCATGCGGCCGGTCGGCGCGTGGCTGATGGGGATTTACGCCGACCACAAGGGCCGCAAGGCCGGGCTAACGCTGTCGGTGACGCTGATGTGCGCAGGGTCGCTGATCATCGCGATTGCGCCGACGCATGCCCAGGCGGGGCTGCTGTCCCCCGCTATGCTCGTGGCGGCGCGAATGTTGCAGGGTCTCAGCCTCGGCGGCGAATATGGCTCGAGCGCCACCTATCTAAGCGAGATGGCCGGCCGCGAAAGGCGCGGATTCTGGTCGAGCTTCCAATATGTGACGATCATCGGCGGCCAGCTGCTCGCGCTGGCGCTGTTGGTCTCGCTGCAGGCGGTGCTGACCGACGCGCAACTCGAGGCATGGGGCTGGCGGCTGGCGTTCGGGGTGGGCGGCGCGCTGGCAATCGTCGCCTTCGCCATCCGCCGCCGGCTCGACGAGACTCTAAGCTTTCAGAACGTCGCGGCCAAGGTCGATCGGCCCAAATCGAGCAGCCGCAACCTGTTCCGCGACCATCCGCGGGAAGCGCTACTGGTCATGGCGCTGACCGCCGGCGGCACCGCAGCTTTCTATGCCTACACCATCTATCTCCAGAAATTCCTGGTCAATACCAGCGGCTTCGACCGGACCACGGCGTCGCGGATCATGACTCTGGCGTTGGCGCTGATGATGATCGTCCAGCCGCTCGCCGGCCGCCTCTCGGACTGGGTCGGCCGGAAGCCGCTGATGATCTTCTTCGGTGTCTGCGGAAGCCTGTTCACTTACCCAATCTTCACTACGCTGGAGCGGACTCACGACCCGGTGGCCGCGTTCGCGGTGGTGATGGCGGCGCTGTTGATCGTCACCGGCTACACCTCGATCAACGCGGTGGTGAAGGCGGAGCTGTTCCCGTCACACATCCGCGCGCTGGGCGTGGCGCTGCCGTTCGCGATCGCCAACACGATCTTCGGCGGCACCGCGGAATATGTCGCGCTTACGTTCAAAGCCGCCGGCCATGAGCGCTATTTCTATCTGTATATCTCGGGCCTGATCGCCTGCTCGCTGATCGCCTACGTCAGCATGCGCGAGACCAAGGTTAACAGCAGGATCGAAGAGGATTAGTGCTTGAGATAGCCTTCGAGCGAGTTCTGCAGCTCATTGAGCGACAGACGGCCCCACTTGTCATCGTAAGCCGAGCCGGTCGTCGTCTCGTCGCGCAGATAGGCCGGCGGCTTCCACCCCGTCGGCGCAACTTCGGGCTTCGCTCGGGCGAGTTGGGCCAGGTCGAACAATTGGTCGAACGTCAGCCCGGCCTGGTCACCCACCGCCCACGCAACCTTGCTGAACATCGTCAATTCTTCACCAAGATCGAGCAACAGCGAGGCGCCGACCGGGAGTGCGATGTCACAGTCGATCAGCGCACCCGTGGTCGAGATGTTGCGCAGCCGGACCGGCGTGCTGTCGTGGTTGTAGTGGATCAGCCCTGACCAGACCAAGGGGTGGCGGGGATCGGTCCGGCGATGCTCGCTTGGCGAATTTGGGTCATTGCCAATGGCCGGAAGTGCCGCCGATTCCTCGATCACGAGGTCCGGGAAATTGCGGACGAGCACTGCATTGAGCACGGCGTTGCGCTCGGCCGGCGAGCAGTCGATGCGCGTTTCGTGGGCGAATTCCAGCCCGACCCGGTCGTCGCGGAGCCAGCGAACGGCGCATTCGAGGTTGCCATTCTCGCCCAGACGAAGGTCGACACGGTCCCACAGCTTTGGCGCGAAATCGGCGCGGACCATCGCCCCGCCGCCCGAGAAGTTGATGAGCTCGGCGTCGAGCTTGCGGCCGCCGTGGGTCAGGCGAACCGTCTCGTCGACCAGGCGGTGGCGGTCGGCGTTGCGATTGTCGCTGGTGCGCTGTTCGGCGCGGGCGATGGCGACGCTCTGGAGCGCATCCGGCTTGGCGCCGCGCGGCCGCTTGCTACCGATCAGCGACTTTCGTTCGGGCTGCTCGCCGCCGAAAATCTGCGACCTGATACTGTTCATCCGTCCACTCCGCGGTCGTATTCACGGCCATTATGGACGCGACAGGGTTACGGAATGGTGTGCAACCCCTCCACCAGCTGCGCTGGTCCCCCTCCCCAGCTAAAGCTGGGGCGGAATTACCCCGAATAATACATGTCGAACTCGACCGGACTCGGCGTCGTTTCCCAGCGCATCACCTCTTCCCACTTCAATTCCATGTAGGCGTCGATCTGGTCGTCGCTGAAGACGTCACCGCGAGTCAGGAACGCGCGGTCCTTGTCCAGGGCGTGCAATGCTTCCCGCAGCGAGCCGCAGACCGTCGGCACGTCGACCAGTTCCTGCGGCGGCAGATCGTACAGATTCTTGTCCATCGGATCGCCCGGGTGGATGCGATTCTGGATGCCGTCGAGGCCGGCCATCAACAGCGCCGAGTAAGCCAGATAGGGATTGGCGAGCGCGTCGGGGAAGCGGAACTCGACCCGCTTCGATTTCTCGCCAGCGCCATAGGGAATGCGGCATGACGCCGAGCGGTTGCGCGACGAGTAGGCCAGCAGCACCGGTGCCTCGAACCCCGGGACCAGGCGCTTGTAGCTGTTGGTCGCGGGGTTGGTGAAGGCATTCAGAGCCCGCGCATGCTTGATCACCCCGCCGAT
>JBDSBX010000151.1:0-5147 GCA_039921365.1 Sphingomicrobium sp.
AGCAGCGGCGGCGATGGCGAAACCCTGCCGCCCCGACGAGCGGTTGGCGATCACCCGCACCGGATCGATTGGCTCGTGAGTCGGGCCGGCGGTGACGAGGATGTGCTTGCCGCGTAATTCCTCCCCGGCCTTTGCCGGGGAGGGGGACCGCTCGTCGAGCGGTGGAGGGGTTCTTCCCTCATCGGAGGACCCCTCCACCAGCTAAGCTCGCGGACGCCTCTGGCGTCCGATTTGCGCCTTCGGCATGCCCCCGGCATGCCGCGCCGCTGCATCCCCTCCCCGAGAAAACTCGGGGAGGAATTTATTGGCGCCGAGCCACTCCATGATCGCCGCCGGCTCGGGCAGCCGTCCCGGCCCGAATTCGCCGCACGCCATCTCGCCCTCGTCGGGGTCGATCACTTTGACGCCGTCAGCCTTCAATTGAGCAATGTTGCGCTGCGTCGCGGGGTGCTGCCACATCCGGACATTCATCGCCGGCGCGACTACCACGGGTTTGTCAGTCGCCAGCAGCAAGGTCGACGCGAGGTCGTCGGCGATGCCGTGCGCCATCTTGGCCAGCAAATCCGCGGTCGCCGGGCAAGCCAGCACCACGTCCGCCGCGCGGCTCAACTCGATATGGCCCATCTCGACCTCGTCCTTGAGATCCCACAGACTGGTGTAGACCGGGCTTTGGGCGAGCGCGCCCAGGGTCATCGCCGTGACGAATTGCTCGCCGCCCTTGGTCAGTACCGGCGTCACCTGGTGGCCGGCTTTCTTCAATAGCCGCACCAGCTCGCAGCTCTTGTAAGCGGCAATGCCGCCGCCGACGATCAGCAACACGCGTGTCATCGCTGCGGCCTAGCGCGCGGGGGCCGCTTCCGCCACCTCATCCTCGATGATCGCCGGCGGGACGATTCCGGAATCGAGGATGGCGGCAAAGGCGTCGCGGAACACGAACGGGCGCTTTTGCTGCCCGGCGCGGTGCGCCGCCTGGGCAAGCAGCCGGTCGAGCTGGAGCTTGCCGATGATGTAGCTGGGTCCGTAACCGGGCTGGCGCAGATAGAGCAATTGCTCGAACCCGACCAGGCGGCTGCTGGCGTCGGACCAGCCGCGCGGAGTCCAGCCGGCATGAAACTTGCCGGCCTC
The DNA here is from genome assembly GCA_039921365.1 of Sphingomicrobium sp. GTDB lineage: Bacteria > Pseudomonadota > Alphaproteobacteria > Sphingomonadales > Sphingomonadaceae > Sphingomicrobium. The sequence continues at coordinate 1,126 of JBDSBX010000151.1, forward strand.
GTCAAGCCCGATCTCATTGGCCTGGACGCGCAACGACGCAAGCCCGCGCGCGGCGCGGTTGGCGAGCATCACCCAGACCAGTTCGCGGCCATGCGGCACGTCGTCATAAAGGCCCGCGTGCATGACGATTTCCTCCATGGCCGTGGCCCAGCCTTCGGAGCGGTCCTCGAACATGTTGAACAACGGCGTCTGCTGGCGGATCGGGCTCGGGTGCGGCTCGTGGACCAGGCGCGCCAGTTCGATCCAGTGGGTCTGGTGGCTCAGCAGCGGCAGCGGCTCGAGCGAGGTTATGTGGGTGAAGAAATTACGATCGGCGGGCGGAGTATAGCCGACCAGCTGCCCGGCCAGCGCCGAGCGGTAATAGGGTCGGTCGGTGATAAAGCCGGCGTCGATCAGGAAATGGTAGAACTTGTCGACGCGCGCTTCGCCGAAGGCGCGGTAGGCGGCCGGATCGCTGATTTCGGCGACCGGCGGCAACGCGCGGTTGCGCACTTCCTCGAGCCGGAGTGAGGCGAGCGAGCGGTCGAGCTCGCGCTGGAGCAAGGTTTGCTGCTGGTCGAAGTCGTACGGGCTGAGCAGGACGTGCTTCAGATACCAATTGTAATTGACCTTGCCGACGCCCGACGGGCCGATCCGGCGCGGCGCCTCCGCCTTGACCCAACGCGCGAATTCCTCGGTGGCCAGCCGAGCGCCCCGAACCGCGGCGCGCAAGCCGGGGGTGGCGCCGTCGAGGCTCGCGCGACGCTTGCCGGCGAGGTCGTTCATCATCAGCGTGCCCGCTTCGAGTCTCGCCAGCACTTCGGCCTGCTCGATGAATGCGGCGTCGCCATAAGCCCACAGATCGTGCGCCTTGCTGGGCGCGAGATTGATCCGAGCGTCGGCGAACAGCGCCGGCACCGCGGCCAGCAGCTCGGTCAGCCTGGCATCTTCCGCCGGCGACAGCGGAAAAGTGAAACTGTATAAATCCACGTTGGGCTCGGCGAACGCCCCCTCATGCGCCGGCACATCGCTCATCTCGGCGAATACGCTTTGGTAAAAACCCGGATCGCGCGACCACGGCTTCAGCACGCGCAGGAAGAAGTCGAGACCGTTCATCTCCGCTTCGACCAGGCGATGGTCGCCGCGCTGCGACGCACTCCACTGGGTTGTGTTGAAAGCGGCGAGGCGGCGGCGGAACTCGGGCAGGCGAGCGGCCTTGGCGGCCATCGCTTTCGCCCCATAGTCGGGCTTGCCGTGAACGATCGTCGGATGATTGAATGCGCGCCAGTCGGCGAACAGCCGGACCAGTTGCGCATGGCTGGTCGCCGCAGGCGCGGCGCTTGCCGCGGCGGCGGGAACCGCGGCCAACGTCATTGAGGTCAGGGCCGTCAGCAACGTGAAAACTCTGAGCATCCAACGACCCCCCACTGGCTAGAAAATGATCATCAGCGCCGCTGCCACTGCCGCGCCTGCAATCCCCGCCGCAGCATAGCTCCACCAGTGCCGCCGCTCAATCACGGCGATCGCCGGCAGCGGCGGCGGGGGCGGGGCGCCGCCGCGTGGCGGGTAATATTCGTTCATCCGCTTGATCAGCTGCGGGACCAGCTTCAATGCCCGCACCGCGTCGATGATCCGGTCGGCAAGATCGGCTTCCGGTCCCAGTTCCGAGCGCAGCCAGTCCTTGAGGAACGGTTCAGCGGTTTCCCACATGTTGATGTCGGGATCGAGGTTGGTGGCGACGCCTTCTTCCATCACCATGGTCTTTTGCAGCAGCAGCAAATGCGGCTGCGTCGGCATGTCGAAATCGCGGGTGATCGAAAACAGGCTCTCGAGCATCCGGCCGACCGAGATTTCCTTGACCGGAAGTCCGCGGATCGGTTCGCCGGCGGCGCGCAGCGCGGTCGCGAATTCCTCGACATTGTGATGCGCCGGCACATATTGCGCCTCGAAATGAATTTCGGCGACGCGCCGGTAATTGCCGGTAATCAGACCATAGAGAATCTCCGCCAGCCACATCCGCGCCCGCCGGTCGATTCGCCCCATGATCCCGAAATCGATGACCGCGATGCGACCGTCGGGCAGCGCGAACAGATTGCCCTGGTGAAGGTCGGCGTGGAAGAATCCGTCGACCACCGCCTGGCGCAGGAATGCACGGACCAGGATCGCGGCGAGCGCCTTGCAGTCGTGACCCGCAGCGACCAGCGCGTCGCGGTCGTTCAATTTGACTCCGTCGAGCCATTCGAGCGTCAGCACCCGCCTTGCCGTGCGCCGCCAGTCGATCTCGGGAACGAAGAAGCCCGGCTCGGCGACCATATTCTCGCGCAGTTCCGAAGCCGACGCGCCTTCGCGCTGCAAGTCGAGCTCGCGCGCCGTCCATTGCTTGAAATGCGCGACCACCAGCCGCGGCCGCAGCCGTTCGAGCTCGCCGCCGCTGCTTTCGACATGAGCCGCCGCCCATTCATAGGTCTCGATCGCGTCGGCGAATTCCTGCTCGATGCCCGGACGGAGCACCTTGACCGCGACGTCGCGTCCCTCGGTGGTGACAGCGCGATGAACCTGGGCGATCGATGCCGAGCCGACTGGAACCGGGTCAAAGCTTGCGTAAAGCTGGTCGAGCGGGGTGCCGAACGCGGCCTCGATCGCTGCCTTGATCGCCGGGAACGGGGTTGGCGGGACATCGTCCTGGAGCCGCGACAGATTCTCCGCGGCGCGGTCGCCGACCAGGTCCGGGCGGGTCGAAAGCGCCTGGCCCAACTTGATCGCGGCCGGGCCGATTTCCAGCAGCGCCTTGGCGTAATCGGGCGTCGCCGGCGGGCGGGACCCGAAGCTGACTATCCTGACGAGCCGGCGGACCTGCGGCGGGGTCAGCGGATCGGCCTCGATGCCCTTCAAGGCGCCGTGGCGGGCAAGCGTTCGTCCCCATTTGAGGAGCCGCCACAGGTGGGTCACCGAAGCGGTCAAATCTTCCAGCCGCTGTGGATTGCGACCAGGCCGCCCAGGATCGGCTCGAAATTGCTGCGCACGAAGCCGGCGTCGGCGATCATGTGCCGGAACGCCTCGGGCCGCGGGAAACGGCGGATCGATTCGACGAGATAGCGATAGCTCGCCTCGTCGTCCGCAACCGCCTTTCCGATCCGCGGAATGACGTTTTTCGCATAGGCCTCGTAAGCGGTCGCAAAGCCCGGCCAGTCGCTGGTCGAGAATTCGAGGCAATAGAAGCGTCCGCCGCGCGCCAGCACGCGATACGCCTCGCCCAGCGCGGCGCCGATATCCGTGACGTTGCGGATGCCGAAGGCGATTGTATAGGCGTCGAAGCTGCGGTCGCTGAAGGTCAGTTTCTCGGCATTCTCGACCCGCCACGCGAGCCCTTCAATGCCGCGCTCGCTCGCCCGCTCCTCGCCGACGCCGAGCATGTCCGGATTGATATCCGCGACGGTCACCCGGGCGCCGCGCCTGGCCATGCGGAAGGCGACATCGCCGGTGCCCCCGGCCATGTCGAGGATGCGCTCGCCGTGCCGCGGCTTGATCCTGGCGACGAAGCGATCCTTCCACAGCCGGTGAAGGCCGCCCGACATCAAATCGTTCATCACATCATAGCGCCGGGCGACCGAGCTGAAGACCGCACCGACGCGGCGGGTCTTTTCGTCGGGCTCGACCAGCTCGTCGCCAAAATTCACTTTGTCGGTCATTGTGCGGTGCCTCTAGCCGCCTTGGCGTCCCTTCGCCATATCGCGGGCATGCCCGAGCTTCCGGAAGTCGAGACAACCGTGCGCGGCCTCGCCCGTGTGCTGGATGGCCGTCGCCTCTCCCGCGTCGAGATGCGCCGGGCCGACCTGCGCCGCGCGTTCCCGCACGACCTTGGCCAGCGCCTCACCGGCGCCACCGTCATCAGCCTCGGCCGCCGCGCGAAATTCGGACTGATCGGCACCGACCGCGGCGACACGATGGTCTTCCACCTCGGCATGTCCGGCCACTGGCGGATCGATCCCCCGGAAATTGGCCCGCACGATCATTTGCTGATCGATACGGACGACGGCCGGCGG
>JBDSBX010000152.1:0-3024 GCA_039921365.1 Sphingomicrobium sp.
TGCACTGCCGCGCGCCACTCCTTAATCGGTGCGCATGAAAACCACATTGCAAGCCAGCTTAGCACTGACCCTCATCATGGCGGTGCCCGCCAACGCCCAGCCCATCGACCCCAAGGTCAAGGCCCGGATCGACCGAATCCTCAAGGCGACGCCGCTGATCGACGGACATAACGACATCGCCGAGCAGCTTGCCCAGGACTACCAGCGGAGCATCGCCGGGCTGGCGAGCGGCACCGGCCAGCGCCAGCCGAACGCGCTGATGACCGACATGGCTCGATTGCATCAAGGGCGCGTCGGCGGGCAATTCTGGTCGGTCTACATCGACGGCACGATCACCGGCGACGCCGCGATTCGCGAGACTATCGAGCAGATCGATATCGTCCGGCGAATGATCGACGCTTATCCCGGCGACCTCGAATTCGCGCGGACCGCGGACGATGTCGTCTGCATCCACAAGACGGGCAAGGTCGCCTCGATGATCGGCATCGAGGGCGGCCGACAGATCGGCGGCTCGCTTGCCGCCTTGCGCCAATTCTACAACCTCGGCGCACGCTACATGACGCTGACCCACAACCAGACGACCGAATGGGCCGACAGCGCCACCGACGATCCCAAATATGACGGCCTCAGTCCGTTCGGGGTGACCGTGGTTCACGAGATGAACCGGATCGGCATGCTCGTCGATCTGAGCCACGTTTCGGAAGCGACGATGAAGGATGCGATCGCGACGACCCGCGCGCCGGTGATCTTCTCTCACTCCTCGGCCCGCGCGATCGGTGGTCATCTTCGCAACGTGCCCGACTCGGTGCTTCAGCTGCTGCCAGCGAATGGCGGGGTGGTGCTGGTGAATTTCGTGCCCCAATTCCTGTCGGACGCGGTGTGGCGGTGGAGCGCCGACCACAATGGCGAGGAAGCCCGGCTCAAGGCCATCCACCGGGCGAGCAAGGCGGATGTCGAAACGGCGCTCAAAGCCTGGGACACCGCCCACCCGGCACCGGTCGTCACCGTCACCAACGTCGCCGACCATATCGACCACATAGCCAAGGTCGCCGGGTTCGATCATGTCGGCATCGGCGGCGACTTCGACGGCATCGACTCGACGCCGCCCGGTCTGACTGGCGTCCAGGATTATCCGAATTTGTTCGCCGAACTCATCCGCCGCTGCTGGAGTGACCAGAATTTGGCCAAGCTCGCCGGCGGCAATGTCCTGCGCGCGCTCAGGCGGGCGGAGACGGTCGCGGCTTCAATGAAGGCCGAGCCAGCCGCGATGTCCCCGGTCGACGAGGCGCCAGCTCAGTGAGCGCCGGAGAGCCGCCGGTCAGGGCGGCGATCATCCCGGTGACGCCGTTGCAGCAAAATTGCAGTCTCGTCTGGTGCACCACGACAATGCAGGGCGCCTTCGTCGATCCCGGCGGCGACCTTCCCAAGCTCACGGCGGCGGCGCGCGAGGCTGGCGTGACTATCGAGAAAATCCTGCTGACCCATGGCCACATCGACCATTGCGGATCGGCGGCCATCCTCGCCGAGGAACTCAAGGTGCCGATCGAAGGGCCGCACGAAGACGACATTTTCTGGATTTCGATGCTCAAGGAAGACGGGGCCCGCTACGGGATCATCGGGAAGCCGTTCACCCCCGACCGCTGGCTGGTCGACGGCGACCAAGCAACGGTCGGCAAGCTGACTTTCGACGTCCGCCACTGCCCTGGCCACACCCCCGGCCACGTCGTTTTCCATCACCCGGAGTCGAGGCTGGCGATCGTCGGCGATGTGCTGTTCAAGGGCTCGGTCGGCCGCTGGGATTTTCCGCGCGGCGACCAGCAGCAGCTGATCCGGTCGATCACCACGCGGCTGTGGCCGATGGGCAATGATACCGCCTTCGTCCCCGGCCACGGTCCGATGTCGACCTTCGGCCATGAGCGCGCGACCAATCCCTATGTCGGCGACCGGGCGCTTGCCGTGGCCTGAGCCTTGCGGTGGCCTGAGCCTTGCGCTTGAGCGCCTGAGCGCTATAGGAGCCGCGGTTCGCGACGATCCGGCCGCCGCCACGGGGCTTCCCCGTCGAGATGGGCGCAGATCGTCGCAATTTTAATTTCTAGCTAGCAAGGTGCCGCATGGCTGTTCCCAAAAGAAAAACATCGCCCTCCAAGCGCAACATGCGCCGCAGCCACCATGCGCTGAAGCCGGCGGCCTTCCAGGAATGCAAGAATTGCGGTGAACTGAAGCTGCCGCACAATCTGTGCGCTGCCTGCGGTCACTATAACGGCCGCGAGATTGTGCCGAGCGAGGCCTGAGCGGCGCTAGGGACCGGGGCGCTCGCCAAATGGATGCAGGGCCACGAATTGCGATCGACGCCATGGGCGGCGACAGCGGCGCTTCGGCAATGCTGGCCGGAGCGTCTCGCGCCCGGCGCAAGGATCCATCGCTCCAATTCCTGTTCTACGGCGACGAGCAGCTGATAGGGCCGGAACTTGAGCGCCACCGCAACCTCAAGACCGGGGTGAGCGTCACCCACACAGCCGAATCGATCGCTCCGTCGGAAAAGCCGAGCCAGGCGATCCGCCGAGCCCGCACGACATCGATGGGGATGGCGATCAACGCGGTCAAGGACGGCCTCGCCGACGCGGCGCTGTCGGGCGGCAACACCGGTGCGATGATGGCGATGGCCAAGCTGGCGCTGCGGACGATGCCCGGCATCGACCGGCCGGCGCTTGCCGCGCTGCTGCCGACGCTGGGCGAGACGGACTGCGTGATGCTCGATCTTGGGGCAAATACCGAGTGCGACGCGCAAAATTTGGTGCAGTTCGCGGTGATGGGTTCGGCTTATGCACGGACCGTGCTTGAAATTGACCGCCCGCGGGTCAAGTTGCTCAACATCGGCACCGAGGAGCTGAAGGGCACCGACGAGTTGAAGGAAGCCGCCGGGCTGCTGCGCGAGGCCGCCGACTATCTGCCGATGCGATTCAATGGTTTTACCGAGGGCGACCAGCTGTCACGCGGCAATTTCGACGTCGTCGTGACCGACGG
>JBDSBX010000153.1:0-4824 GCA_039921365.1 Sphingomicrobium sp.
CGATCACACAGCTGCCGACGGTGAAGCCGTTAGTCAGATCCCTGACCTCGGCGATGTCGCCGCGGCACAGCCCGACCCCGCCGTACCTTCGGGTCAGCAGCGCGTAATGGCCGCTGCCGAGTTGAGAGCAGGACCCGCCCTGGAAATCGTTGCGATACGTCATCCGGCCAGCGCGGAACAGGATGGTGCTGTCGTCGATCACGGTCATGTCGTTGGAACGATAGTCGGGCAAGCAGCTGACCGGCGGTCCAGGGACCCTGCCATTCAGCGCCGTCTGAAGGTGTGCTTCGGCCTGCGGTGTGCGCACCACCGGGCCAACGGGCGCGCAAGAACCGATGGCGGCCGCGACGAGAAGTAAAGACAAGCTACGCATGGCAAGCCTCCATAATATTGCACGCTCTTGTTGAAAAGCTCGCTGCGAGATTAACGGAAGCTGTCTTTCTGCGCCCGAAGCTCGGCGAATTCCTGCCAACTCGACGCCCGGACGAAGGGGTTGGTCCGCCGTTCCTCGGCGACCGTCGTGGGCAGCGTGACTCGACCATCGGCGCGCCATTGCTCGACCTCTTTCAGGCGCGCCGCAATGGCCGGATTGTCGGGCTCGGCATGGGCCGCGAACAAGGCATTGGCGAGCGTATATTCATGCCCGCAATAGAGCGCGGTGTCGTCGGCAAGCGAGGCCAGCCGCTGCAACGATTGGTGCATCTGCTCCGCCGTTCCTTCAAACAGCCGGCCGCACCCCATCGCGAACAAGGTGTCGCCGACGAACGCGACACGGTCATCGTCGAAGACCAGGGCGATGTGGCCGAGCGTATGGCCGGGGATTTCAATCACCCGGCCGCGATGGTCGCCAATGCGCAACGCGTCGCCATCGCTCAGCGCAATGTCTCGGCCCTGGATGGTCTCGGCCGCCGGGCCCGACACCTTTGCTCCGGTTGCCATCTTGACCGTGACATTGCCGCCGGTGTGATCGGGATGCCAATGTGTGTTCCACACCTGGCTGATGGTCCAAGCGCGGCGGCTCGCTTCGGCCAGCGGCGGCGCGGCATCGCCGGGATCGACCACCGCCGACTCGCCGCTCGCTGCATCGTGCACCAGCCAAATGTAATTGTCGCTGAACGCGGGGACCGGAACGATTTCCAGCATTACCATTCACCCGTGTTGGGCATCGACGCCCAGGGTTCGGCCGGCACCAACGCCTCGCCCTTCTGGAGAAGCTCGATCGAGATGCCGTCGGGCGAGCGGACAAACGCCATGCGCCCATCGCGCGGCGGCCGGTTGATCGACACACCGGCGTCCATCAGCCGCCGGCACGAGGCGTAGATATCGTCGACCCCGTAAGCGAGATGGCCGAAGTTGCGGCCGCCGGCGTAGCCGGCAACGTCATCCCAATTGTGGGTCAGTTCGACCTCGCTATCGTCCCCCGGCACGCCGAGGAAGATGAGCGTGAAGCGACCCTGCGGCACGTCGCGGCGCCGGCGCTCTTCGAGACCGAGCAGTTGGAAAAATGCAACAGTCGCTGCGGGATCGGAGACTCGGACCATGGCGTGCAGGAATTTCATTTCACCTCACTCAATTCGTCGCTATATATGCACGGTTCGTCGACAGCCGTGACCGGCAATGGTGCCCGGTGGCCGTCCTCAATACGACGAACGCAGGGTCCATTGCCATGATCGAACAACTGCAAAGCAGCCGCGCCGTCTTGCTGGGCGCCGTGGCGATATTCTCCATGGGTCTGACCACCAGCGGCTATGTCTTGGGTGACGGTCTTCGCCGCGCCAAGATGGCTGAGCGAACGGTCACGGTTCGCGGCGTTGCCGAGCGCGACGTGACCGCCGATCTCGCGACTTGGTCGGTGTCCTTTTCCGACGAAGGAACGACGCTGGCGCCGGTGCAGGCGTCGGTCGACGACAAGAGTCGCGCGGTGCGCGGTTTTTTCCAGCGCGCCGGCTTCAAGCCGGACGAGATCAGCGACACCGCGACTAGCGCCAGTTCAGGTTATGACCGCGATCGCAAGGAAGATCGGGTGGGCGTCAGCCGCTCGATCCAGCTCAGGAGCCGCGATGCGATGAAGGTCCGCGCCGCTTACGCCCGCCAATCCGAGCTGATCCGCGATGGCGTTCCCCTCAGCGGTTCGAACGTGAATTATGTTTTCACGGGACTGAATGCGCTCAAGCCGCAAATGATCGCCGAAGCCAATCGCAACGCCAGGCGCAGTGCCGAGCAGTTCGCCTATGACAGCGGCGCCGAAGTCGGCCGGATCAAGACGGCCAGCCAAGGCTATTTCTCGGTCGGTGCGCGCGATGGCGATGCTTGCGAGGACTGCGGCTCGTCCGGGAGCAGTTCGCCGTTCCAGAAAGTCCGGGTGGTGACGACGATTGACTACGATATCGGCTAAGGGGTCGGCGGCGCCAGTTTCTCGGTCAGCGGTGCCGGGAGGATGGCGAGCGCCTGATGAGCTTCCTTGCCGGCGGGGCCGGTGGGGTCGGCGGCGGCGGCGCGAATCCAATAATCTCGCGCCTTGGCGTCGTCACCGGTGAAATGCGCGACGTGGCCCGCTTCGAACAGGATGTTGGGGTCGGTGGGCGCCAGGCTCAACGCCCGGCCGATCGCCGCCAAAGCAGTGCCCTTATCGAGTTCGCGGATCGCCAGTGTCGCCGAGAAATACCAGTAGAAGGGATCGTCGGCGATCGTCGCCACGGCCTCATTGAGCTTGGCGCGGGCGGTCTTGAGGTCGTTCTGGGTCTCCGCAGCGCGGGCCCGGTCGAGCAAGGCCTCGCCGCGCTGCTCGGCCTGGAGCCCGGTCCCTGCCAGCGCCCGGTCGAGCGCCAGCGCGGCCTTGCCCGGCTGCCCTGCGGCAATCCACATATTGCCGGCGGCGGCCTGCATCCGCGCCTTGGCCGGATCCTTGTCGTCGGTCGCCGCCGCGGCTTGCTCGAACGCCGTCGCGGCGGCTTCCTGTTTGCCGTCCTGGCTCGCTTCGAGCGCGCGGCAGACGAAAGCGGCGGGAGTGACGACATCGGGGCACTGGGCAGCGGCTGTGGGGGCAGGGGCGGCGACGGCGAGGGCGGTGGCAATCAGCAGGATCATGCAGCAGGCTCCACAAGGGCGGCGACCGTCCGCACAATCGCAGAAATCTCGCCAGGTTCCGACAGGCGGTGACCGCCGCCCTTGAGGACGTTCAGCTGGACATCGGCTGAACGCAGCTGCTGCATCAACCGGGTGGCCACAGTTATTGGCACGTCGCCGTCGGCATCGCCGTGGACCAGGCGAACCGGGCAGTCGATGGCAATCGGCGCGTCGAGCAGCCGCAAGGATTGGCCCGATTGCCAGAAGGCGAGCGTCGTCAGCTGCGGCGTACCGCCAAAAGCGTTTGGCCGCTCCAGCCGGCCATCCCGGCTAAGAACGTCCTTCTGCTCATCGCTGAAGCCCCACTCGGTAAAGTCCGGCGCCGCGGCAATGCCGACCAGCCCCTTGACCCGCTCGGGCCGCTGGATCGCCAAGTGAAGTGCAATCCAAGCCCCCATCGATGAACCGATCACAATAAGCGGCCCCTCGGTCAGCCGGTCGACGGCCGCCAGCGATTCTCCCAGCCATCCCGCCAGCGTGCCATCCTCGAAGTCGCCGTCGGACGTACCCGTTCCCGAATAATCGAACCGCAGCATCGCCGCTCCAAGGCGACCGGCCAAGGCATCCAGTGCCATGGCCTTCGCCCCATCCATGTCCGAAGCGTAGCCGGGCAGGAACAGCAAGGTCGGCGCCGAGCCCGGCCGCAACCGGTAGGCGAGTCGAATGCCGTCGCCGTGGTCGAGGAAACAAAGAGCTGGCGGGATCATGGTCATTCGCGACGCCGCTTAGCCCGCATACGCCAAAACGGCAGTGTGTCCTTTGTGCATCAGATGCCCGATCAAATTCCTGGACGTCCTTTCGATCCTGAAACTTTCCGAGGACCGATAGGTTAGGGGTCCGCCAATCAAGCGCTTAAAAGGAAATTATTACATGCGCCTATACCTACTCGCAGCCGTTGCTGCGGCGGCGATCGCAACTCCTGCGGTCGCTGCGGACAATGCCGGCTATGTCGGTCTCGAAGGGGGCATCCTGTTCCCCAAGAGCCAGACCATTGACGGTTCGGTCGACTTTACCAGCACCGTCGTTACCGACATTGCTCCAAGCGATTTCGCCCGGGTCAAGTTCAAGAAGGGCTATGACGTCGATCTGGTCGCCGGCTATGATTTCGGCATGTTCCGGCTCGAGGCGGAAGCGGGCTACAAGCGCGCCACGGCCAAGAACATTCGGGTCGATACGGCTTTCCTGACCGCATTGAACACGCGTGCAGGCACGGCTTTTACCAGCGACGATTTTGGAGTTAGCGGTCGCGCCTCCGTTCTGTCGCTGATGGGCAATGCGTTGCTCGATTTCGGCAACGCCGGCTTCGGCGCTTACGTCGGTGGTGGTTTCGGCCGCGCCCGCGTCAAGGAATTTGGTGGTCGTGACAGTGCCTGGGCATACCAGGGCATCGCCGGCGTCCGCACGGCTCTGTCGGAGAACATCGATGTCGGCCTGAAGTATCGTTACTTCCGCACCGGCCGCCTGAACTTCGACGACTCGTTCGCTTTCGGCGGGATCGGGAACGGCAGCGGTGGCACGGCGTCGTTCGACGCGAGCAACCGTTTCAGTTCGCACAGCCTGTTGCTGAGCCTGCTCTACAACTTCGCTCCGCCGCCGCCCCCGCCACCGCCGCCGCCGGTCATGGTTGACGCGCCGCCGCCGCCGCCGCCTCCCGCGACGCAGACATGTGCCGACGGCTCGGTGATCCTGGCGACGGAT
>JBDSBX010000154.1:0-3692 GCA_039921365.1 Sphingomicrobium sp.
ATCCCGCGTACATCCAGCAGTTCGTCCGCCGCGGCGTCCCCAAGCGGCTGAAGGAAGCCGAGCGGCGCAAGCTCGCCCGCTATTTCGCCATTTCGGAGGCCCTGCTGGGCGGTCCGGCCGACGCGGAGGGCTCGGACGGGCTGGTGCCGGTGGTACGAGTCGCAGTGCGCGCTTCGGCCGGTCCGGGAGCGGTCGTTCCGGCGGAAACGGCCAGGCCCTATTTTGCGTTCGACGGGCGGTGGCTCAAAGCGCTGACCGGGACCGCGGCAGCCAAGCTGTCGATCATTCGCGTCGAAGGCGATTCGATGGCACCGACCCTGAACGCCGGCGATGACATCCTGGTCGATCCCGCCGATTGCGCCGACCGGCTGCGCGACGGCATCTACGTGCTGCGGGTCGACGAGGCGCTGATCGTCAAGCGGATCGCCTTGCATCCGGTCGGGCGCCTGGTCACCGTCCAGTCGGACAATCCGGCCTATCCCGACTGGCCCGATTGCGACATGGCCGGGATTGCCTGCATCGGCCGCGTTGTCTGGGCCGGGCGCAAGATCGACTGAGCGCCTAGTTCCGCCGGTCGATCAACCAGAGCAGCAGTGCCGTCGCGATCCCGACCCCGGTGCCGATCAGCACCCCCTTCATCGGCGCGCCTTCGGCGACTCCCCAGGCCGCCCCGGCAAGGACGCCGATGGTCAAGAAAATGCCGCCCGAACGGGCGTTGCGCGTCGCCATGCCGCGCCATGGCAGAAGTGGTTGAGAGGCTCCAGCGGCAATCCGCTCCGGGCATCGCGCAGGACATGGTGAACGCCGCGTTGACGATCTTCGTCGGCAGTCCCGAAAGGGGTTCCGCCATACAAGCATTGGCATGGACGCACCCTTCATCAGCGGACGAGTGGCCTTGGCCGACGCCTCGGAACTCCTCAGCACGTTCGGCGAGCATGCCGCCTATGAAGCCGCGGCGCGCGCCGACTTGAGCCGCGACGCCGGCAATGTCGTGCGGTTCTGTCACTGGCGGCAGATCGAGCGGGTGATCGCGACGCTGAGCAGCGACGAGGTTCGCGGCACCATCCATTAGGTTAGGGCGCGAATAAGCCCGAGAGCGCGCCGTTCATACTGGCGCGGTTCAGGACGCCTCTCTACGCAGGTTCGATGAATCGGCGAGGACAGGCGCGGCTTGCTGCGCGGCTATTGTGCGCGACCTCGCTGGCCTTGGTATCGACGACACCCGCACTTGCGCAAGCGGTGCCGACCACCAACCCCGCCGAACTGGATCCATCGGCGCCGCTCGAGCCGATGCCCGATCTCGGCGTCGACTGGCCGGATCCCGGCGCCAGCGAGCAGCCGCTGTATGCGCCGGCACCGCAAGCCGCGCCAGCGCAGGCCCCGCCAGCGCCGTCCGTCACCGACAACCCGATCGCGGACAATGCGGCGGAGCTTCATTACAGCATCGCAATCGAGGGACTGGAGGCGGTTGGCCCGACCGAGGACCTGATGACCTCGTTCGACCAGCAGTCGGCGCTTCACAAGAACCGCAAGGAAGCGGTCAACGCCGCCCAGATCGACCGCCGCTCGCGCGCCGACGCCGATTTGCTCGCCGAGCTGCTGCGCAGCCAGGGCTATTACGATGCGATGGTCGAGCCGCTCATCGAGCGGGGGCCAAGCGCATTGCGGGTCGTGCTCCGGGCCGAACCCGGCGCGCAATACCGTTTCCAGTCGGTCGAACTGCCTGGGCTCGATGTCGCGGGCGCCGAGGCCTCCCGGCTGCGCGAAGCCTTTGCCGTCAAGGCCGGCGATCCGGTGGTTGCCGAAGATGTCATCGCGGCCAATCTGGCGCTCACCGTCGCGCTTGGCGAGCAGGGGTTCGCCCTGGCCAAGGTCGGCGACCAGCGAATTGTCATCGACCATGAGGCTCACACCGCGCAGCTGGTGCTGCCGGTCGAAACCGGGCCGCTGGCGTCGTTCGGGATTATCCGGGTAAGTGGCAAGCCACCGTTCGGCGCGCGCCACGTCGGCCTGATCGCCCGCTTTAAGTCGGGCGAGCCGTTCCGCCGCTCGAAGGTCGACGATCTCCGCCGGGCGCTGATCGCCACCGGGCTGGTCGCGTCGGCCGAAGTCAGGCTGGTGCCCGCCGCCGACGGCCGCACCGTCGATCTTGCCGTCAACCTCGAGCCGGCGCCGATGAGAACGGTCGCCGGCGAGCTCGGCTATGGCACCGGCGAGGGGGTGCGCGCCGAAGCCAGCTGGCAGCACCGCAACTTCCTCAACCCGGAAGGCGCGCTGACCGTGCGCGGCGTCGCCGGCACCCAGGAGCAGCTGGCCGCGGTCCAGTTCCGGCGCAGCAATTTCGGTCGGCGGGACCAGGTGCTCAACCTGCTGGCCTCGGCTAGCAACACCGACCGCGATGCTTACCAGGCCAAGACCATCCAGCTTGGCGGCAACCTTGAGCGCCAAAGCAACATCATTTGGCACAAGACATGGACGTACAGTCTCGGCGCCGACCTGATTGCGACCGACGAACGCGGGGTGTTTGACGCGCTTGGGGTCAAGGATACCAAGACGTTCCTGATCGCGGCCGTGCCGGCGACGCTCGGCTATGACGGCAGCGACGATCTCCTCGATCCCACCCGGGGCTTCCGGCTCGGCGGCAGGATCAGCCCCGAAATCTCGGCGCACGGCGGCAGCTTCGGCTATGCGCGGACGCAGATCGACGCCAGCGCCTATCGGCCAGTGTCGTCGAGCGTCGTCGCGGCGGGCCGTATTCGGCTCGGCACGATCGTCGGTGCGAGCTCGCTGTCGATTGCGCCGTCACGCCGGCTCTATTCGGGCGGCGGCGGGTCGGTCCGCGGCTATGGCTATCAACAGCTCGGGCCGCAGGACATCGACGGCGACCCGATCGGCGGACGAGGCCTCGCCGAGTTCGCTCTCGAAGCGCGGATCAAACTGAAGGCGTTCGGCGGCAATTTCGGAATCGTCCCATTCCTCGACGGCGGGACGCTGACCACCAAGTCGTGGCCGGGCTTGCGCGGCTGGCAGTTCGGCGCCGGCCTTGGCGTGCGCTATTATTCGAGCTTCGGCCCGATCCGCATCGACGTCGGCACGCCGCTCAATCCGCGCGCCAGCGACGGACGGATCGCGGTCGTCGTCTCGCTCGGCCAGGCGTTCTAGAGTGGCCGAAGACGCGCTTCCCGTCGATCGCGCGGACCCGCGACGACGGCAGTTGCGCCACGATTGGCCGCGGCGACTGGCCAATGAATTGCTGGCCTTGCTGTTGGCGCTGCTGATCCTGTTCGCGGGCGGCCTGGTGCTGCTCGACACGGCACCGGGCCACCGCTTCCTCGTCGATCGCCTCGCCAAGTTCGAAACCGCCTCGGGCCTCAACATCCGCATCGGCCGCATCGAAGGGTCGATTTTCGGCACGTCCAAGCTCAAGAACGTCACGGTCGCCGACAACCGCGGGGTGTTCCTGACCGCGCCCGAAATCGAACTCGACTGGGCGCCGGGCGCGTGGCTGTACAATTCGCTCCACATCGATCGCCTGTTTGCGCGGCAGGTGCGGCTGAGCCGCTTGCCCAAGTTGAAGCCGACCGGCCGCACCGGGCCGATCCTGCCCGGCTTCGACATCCACATCGGCGAGCTGGCGATCGACCGGCTCGAGCTCGGCCCGGCGATTACCGGGCAAGCGCGCAGCGGGCGGG
>JBDSBX010000155.1:0-4810 GCA_039921365.1 Sphingomicrobium sp.
AGGCCGCTCAATGTTCCAGATCGCCTATTTCAGCACTGCCGCGGAGCCGCAGGAGGCGCCGCTGATCCAGGCGATCCTCAAGACTTCGCGGGCCAATAATCTGCGCGACGACATCAGCGGGCTGCTGATCGCCGGCGGCAACCGCTATTTGCAGGTCATCGAAGGCTCGCGGCGGGCGATGGAAGCGCTGTACGCCAACATCCGCGCCGACCCGCGCCACCTCGCCGTCACCACGCTGGTCGAGCGGACCACCGTGGCACGCTGCTTCGACGGCTGGTCGATGGCCTTCCGCCGCGAGCCCGGACTGGGCGAATTCGATAGTTTCCCGGAGGTGCTTCGCTCTCTAACCGAGCAGGTCGAAGACGTCCGGTTGCGCGGCCAGATCAGGCTGTTCGCGAAGACGTTCATCGCGGCGCCGCCGGTCACTGGCCCCGAACTGTGGAAGATGGCCAGCTAAGTGCCAGCAGCGCCTTAAATTTCGGCCATCAGGCTGGCATTGCCGCCCGCCGCCGTGGTGTCGATGCAGGTCACCCGCTCGGTCGCGAAGCGCGCGACATAATGCGGGCCGCCGGCCTTGGGGCCGGTGCCCGAGAGGCCTTCGCCGCCGAATGGCTGGCTTTCGACCACTGCGCCGATCTGGTTGCGGTTGACATAGAAATTGCCGACGCGGGCGTGACTCTCGACATAATCGCGCACCGTGTCGATGCGGCTCTGCAGCCCGAGCGTCAGGCCGTAGCCAGTTGCATTAATCTGTTCGACGACCTCAGGAAGCGTGTTCCCGGGGAAGCGGATCACGTGTAAGATCGGACCGAAATTCTCGTGATTCAATTGGCTTAGCGACTTTATTTCATAGAATGCCGGAGCGACGAAGCAGCCGTTTGCTTCCCTTGCAGGCGACTCAAGCCGGCAAATCTTCGTCGCATTCTTGCCGAGCCATTCGATATGCTCATCAAGCAACCGCTTCGCGTCTTCGTCGATCACCGGCCCGACGTCGGTCGCAAGTTCGCCCGGGTCGCCGACCGTCATCGCGCGCATCGCTCCGGCGATCATCGCAATCATGCCGTCGGCGACGTCTTCCTGGACGAACAGCACCCGCAGCGCCGAGCAGCGCTGGCCGGTGCTCTGGAAAGCCGAGGAAATCACGTCGCGGGTCACCTGTTCGGGAAGGGCAGAACTGTCGACGATCATCGCATTCTGACCGCCCGTCTCGGCGATGAACGGTATGATCGGCCCGTCACGCTGAGCTAGCGTGCGGTTGATCATGCGCGCCGTCTCGGTAGAGCCAGTGAAGACGACTCCGCCCAGCAGCGGATGAGCGGTCAGCGTCCCGCCGACGACCCGGCCCTCGCCCGGCGCGAGCTGGACGACGTCCTTGGGGATGCCCGCGCGGTGCATCAGCTCGACCGCGAGCGCTCCGATCAGCGGCGTCTGCCCGGCCGGCTTGGCGAGGACGGCATTGCCCGCGGCCAGCGGCGCCGCAACCAGGCCGGTGAAGATCGCCAGCGGGAAATTCCACGGCGAAATGCTGGCGAATACCCCCCGCCCGTGGAGGCGCAGCTCGTTATGCTCCCCGGTTGGCCCTGGAAGCGCCAGCGGCCGGGCGAACTGGCGCCGTGCCTCGGCGGCGTAGAAGCGCAGGAAATCGACCGCCTCGCGCACTTCGAGCACGGCGTCGACCAAGGTCTTGCCGGCCTCGCGGATGCATAGCGAGAACAGCTCCTCGCGATGCTCTTCGAACAGATCGGCGGTGCGGTCGAGCAGCTTCGCTCGCGCCTCGCCCCCTAGCGCGTCCCAGCCCGGCTGCGCGGCGTGGCCCGCGAGGACCATCCGGTCGACCTCGGCGACGCTGGCTTCGAATGCCGTGCCGACCGTGATCCGGCGGTCGTGGGGCGAGGCGATCGGTCGCGCCCGGCCTTTCCCAAGCGTCGGCCTGGCGGTCCAGCTGCGGCCGTCGAACGCGCGCATCCTTTCGAGCAGCGGCTCGCGCACCAGCGGATCGGACAAATCGACCCCGGCGCTGTTGTGCCGCGCCGCGCCAAAGATCAGCCGGGGCAAGGGAATCGCCGGGTGGCGCTTGGGCTCGATGGCGGCAAGCTCGGCGACCGGATCGCGGACCAGCTCGTCGAGCGAGACGTCGACGTCGGCAATGCGGTTGACGAAGGACGAATTGGCGCCGTTTTCGAGCAGGCGCCGGACGAGGTAGGCGAGCAGCTCCCTGTGGCTGCCGACCGGCGCATAGATCCTCACCGGAGTGGCGGCTTCGCCGAGCGCAGCCTCGAGCTTGGCCAGTTCCTCGTACAGCCCCTCGCCCATGCCGTGCAGGCGCTGGAACTCGAACGGCGTCTTGCCCGCCAGCGCCTTGATCGCAGCGATCGAATTGGCGTTGTGAGTCGCGAAGGCCGGGGTGATGACGTCACTCGCGGCGAGCAGCACCCTGGCGCAGGCGACATAGGAAACGTCGGTCGCAATCTTGCGCGTGAACACCGGATAGTCGGGCAGGCCAGCGACCTGCGCGGCCTTGATCTCGGTATCCCAATAGGCGCCCTTGACCAGGCGCACGAACAGCTTGTGGCCGTGCGCCCGGGCGGCTGACGCGACCCACTCGCACAGCGGCACGGCGCGCTTTTGATAGGCCTGCACGGCCAGCCCGAAACCGGCCCAGTCATTGGTGAAGAGCGCGTCATCGGCGAGCAGCGCTTCGAAAATGTCGAGCGACAGCTCGAGCCGGTCGGCCTCCTCGGCGTCGATGGTGAAATGCACGTCGGCGGCGCTGGCCTTGAGCGCGAGTTCGCGAAGCACCGGCAGCATCGCCACCTTGACCTCGTCGGCGTGCGCGAACTCGTAGCGCGGGTGAAGCGCCGACAGCTTGACCGAAATGCCAGGTGAGCGGGAGATGCCGCCTGCCGCTTCCTTGGCGATGCGGTCGAGCGCGTCACCATAGGCCTTGGCGTAGCGCGCCGCATCGGCGTGGGTGCGCGCCGCTTCGCCGAGCATGTCGAAGCTGTGGGTCAGACCAGCTTCGCGATCGGGCGCGGCCCGGCGCATCGCCTCGTCGATATCGCGGCCAAAGACGAACTGGCGGCCGAGAATCTTCATCGCCTGGGTGACCGCGGTGCGGACGACGGGCTCGCCAAGCCGTCCGACCGTGCGCCCGAGCACGCTGCGCCAATTGTCGCTGCGGTCGGCGGCGCCTTCGAGCACCTTGCCGGTTAGCAGCAGGGAAAAGGTCGCGGCGTTGACGAACGACGAGCTCGACTGTCCGAGCTTCTCAGTCCAGTCGGGCCCCGACAATTTGTCGGCGATCAGCTCGTCGGCGGTATGCGTGTCGGGGATTCGCAGGAGCGCCTCGGCCAGGCACATCAGCGCAATGCCTTCGTCGCTGCCCAGGTCGTACGCGTGCAGGAAGGCGTCGAGACCCGACGGCTTGTGGGCGCGAACCCCTTTGACCAGCGCCCGCGCGATCGCGCTGGCCTCGCTCAGCACCGCCGGTTCCAACCTCGCCTCGGCGATCCGGTCGAGCGCCACCTGCTCCTCGTCGGGCCGATAGGCATGGCGCAGCTTTGTGCGATCCACCGGACCCACCGCCGGGCGCCCCATCTTCGTCAGGCCAGCTGCCCGTGGCAATGCTTGTACTTCTGTCCCGAGCCGCACGGGCACGGCGCGTTACGGCTGACCGGCGCCTGGGCGAGCTCACCCTCGGGCATCGGCATCTCGGGCCGCGGGATGCTGAGCGGCGGCAGATTGGACAGGACCGCGCCGGTCGCGGCATCCACGTCGGCGCTGTCGTCGTCGCCCGAGAACGGGTCGAAATGCTGGGTGATGAAGTCGGGCAGCGTCGGCATCGCCGGCGCCTCGAGCTGCACCTGCGCTCGCATCAGCACCCGGGTGACGTCCTCCCGGATGGCGATCAGCAGCCGCTCGAACAGCATGAACGCTTCCTGCTTATACTCATCGATCGGCTTCTTCTGGGCGTAGCTTCGCAAGTGGATGACCGCGCGCAGCGCGTCCAGCGTCGACAGATGCTCCTTCCAGAAATGGTCCAGCGTCTGGAGCAGGATGTTTTTCTCGGTCTCGTCCCAGCGCT
The DNA here is from genome assembly GCA_039921365.1 of Sphingomicrobium sp. Lineage (GTDB taxonomy): Bacteria > Pseudomonadota > Alphaproteobacteria > Sphingomonadales > Sphingomonadaceae > Sphingomicrobium. The sequence goes on from JBDSBX010000155.1 coordinate 4,085, forward strand.
GCGGATCGACGTCCTTGATCTTGTCGTCCATCGCCTCGTCGGCGAGCTGCTGCAGCCGCTCGGCGATCAGCTCGGGCTCGACCGCTTCTTCCTCGAGCCAGGCGTCGATCGGCGGCTGGAGACCGAAGACGACGTCGACACTCTCCTTCAAACCGGTAACGTCCCACTGCTCGGGATAGGTCCCCGGCGGGCAGTGGACCGTGACCAGCGAGGCCGCCGTTTCGGCGCGCATTTCGGAAATGATGTCGCCAACGCTGTCCGCGTCCATAATGTCGGCGCGCTGCTCGTAGATCACCTTGCGCTGGTCATTCATGACGTCGTCATATTCGACGACCTGCTTGCGGATGTCGTAGTTGCGCGCCTCGACCTTTTTCTGCGCGGTCTCGATCGCTTTCGAGATCCACGGGCTGATGATCGCCTCGCCGTCTTGGAGATTCTTGTTCATCAACCGCGCGAACATCGTCTGCGGCCCGAAAATGCGCAGCAAATCGTCGTCGAGGCTCAGATAGAATCGAGACAGTCCGGGATCGCCCTGCCGGCCCGATCGCCCGCGCAGCTGATTATCAATGCGGCGGCTCTCGTGGCGCTCGGTGCCGAGCACGAACAATCCCCCGGCGTCGACGACCAATTGCTTTTGCTCCGCCACCTCGGCCTTGATTTTTTCGATCGCCGCGATGCGGTCTTTCCCTTCAGGAAGGTCCGCAAGCTCGTCCTCGATGCGAAAAT
>JBDSBX010000156.1:0-3854 GCA_039921365.1 Sphingomicrobium sp.
TCAACCCGTGGCCAATGATCTTGATGCTGGTCGTCGTGGTCGGGCTGATCGCCTGGCTGGCCGGAGCCGGCCGATGAACGAGATGACGACCGTCACCACCGCCAAGGATTGGGCGAGCGACCAGGAAGTGCGCTGGTGCCCGGGCTGCGGCGACTATGCCGTCCTCAAAGCCGTGCAGCGGACCATGCCCGACTTGGGAACGGCGCGCGAGAAGACCGTGTTTGTCAGCGGCATCGGCTGCTCGAGCCGCTTTCCTTACTACATGGCGACCTACGGCTTCCACACCATCCACGGCCGCGCGCCGGCGTTCGCGACCGGGATCAAGCTCGCCAACCCCGAACTCGACGTGTGGATCATCACCGGCGACGGCGATGCGCTATCGATCGGCGGCAATCACACGATGCATGTGCTGCGCCGCAACCTCGACTGCCAGATCCTGCTGTTCAACAACGAAATCTACGGGCTGACCAAGGGGCAATATTCGCCGACCAGCCGGATCGGCACGCGCTCACCATCGACGCCGTTTGGTTCGATCGACCGGCCGGTGTCGCCCTGCATGTTCGCGCTGGGCTCGGGGGCGCGGTTCATTGCGCGCGGCATCGATGTTCACAAGAGCTTGCCCGACGTGCTCAAGGCGGCGCATGCCCATCGCGGCGCGAGCTTCGTCGAAATCTACCAGAATTGCATCGTCTACAATGACGACGTGTTCGCGTCGTTCACCGCGCGCGATTTCTCGGCCGAACGACAATTGTGGCTTGCAGCGGGGGAGAAAATGCTGGTCGCTGGCGGCACCAAGGGCATCGCGCTTGATGCCCAGCGTCTGGTGCTCAAGGTGGTCGCGGGCGACGATCCGTCGGTGTTGGTCCATGATCCGCGGAACCGCGGCGTCGCAGCGATGCTGATCGAGATGCCCGAGCAGGGTTTCCCGGTCGCGCTTGGTGTTGTTTATGAAGATCCGGCGCCGACCTTCGAGAGTAGCGTGGTCGAGCAGAATCTGGCGGCGGCAAAGGGCAAGACCCCGGACCTTCAGGCCTTGGTCTCCAAAGGCCAGACCTGGCAGGTCGAAAAGGAACCGCGAGCGGAGTGATCCGCCTGTAATTATTGGATAATATTACCCACTCATTGGCCGGCTGGGCGCTGGGCCAGGCCGGTCTCAAGGCGACGAAGCGCAAGGGGCTGGCGGCGTTGATCCTCGGCGCCAACATGCCCGACATCGCCGTCTTCTTCGGCAACGCCCCATGGGATCCGCTGGCGATCCACCGCGGCTTCACCCACGGACTGGTCGGCGGCGTGCTCGTGATGCCACCCCTGCTGGCCGGTTTGTTATGGCTGCTCGACCGCTGTCAGCTTGGCCGCGGGGCGACGTTCAAGAGCGGGCTGCCGATGCGCTTCGGCTGGCTGGTCGGCGTGGCTTATCTAGGCGCGCTGACCCACCCCATGCTCGACGTGCTGACGACCTATTCGGTCCAGTTGCTGTCGCCGTTTTCTGGCGCCTGGTATCATGCCGACGGGCTGTTCATCATCGACGTCTGGCTGTGGCTGCTGCTCGCCGTCGCGATCGGAGTGTCGAAGTGGCGGGAGCAAAAAGGGCAAGAGTGGCGGCGACTTCCCCAGGCGGCGATTGGGGTCGCTCTGGCCTATATCGGAATGAACCTGCTCATTACCGACCGCGCCACCGCCGCAGTCCGCGAATGGTCGGTTGATCGCCCAGCGCAAGCGGTTTTCGCTTCGCCGCCACCGTTGTTCTCTTGGCGGCGCGACCTCGTCTGGCGGGAGAGCGACTGTTACCGTCGAAGCCTGGTCGATCCGCTCGACGGAGGCTTCCCTGCCGTTTCGGGCTGCTCACCGACCCACATGAGCGATCCGCTGGTGCGCGAGGCGATCCGACGCGATCCCAGGCTTCGGAAATTCCTAAAATGGTCGATCCTGCCGCAGGCCGATGTCCGCCGTGGCCGATGCTTTGCGCAAGTGGCAATTGGCGACGCGCGTTACGGCGAAGGACGGCGATCGCGGCTCGCCCGGGAATCGGTGGTGCCGATCGGTGGCCCCGGCTGTTAGGCTGACACCATGGCGGGGCGCGGCGAGCATCTGGTAAAAGCGGACCGAGGATTCGCGGTTGGCGGCGGGCTGATTGCGCGCTTGGTTGCGCCGGCGTTCGGGCGGGTGCTCGACCAGATTGACGCCGGGCTGCTGAAAGGCGGAATTGAAACAAGGCTTCCGGACGGCGAGCGGCGCAATCTTGGGTTTCGTTTGCCGGGGCCGACAGCCAGCGTCGAGTTCAAGAGCTGGATGGCGCTGGTCCGGCTGGCGACTTCGGGGTCGGTCGGTTGGTACAAGGCGTGGGAGTTGGGCGAATGGTCGAGCCCCGACCCGGTGCCGATTTTCGAATTATTCTCGCTCAACGCCGTTGCGCTTGGCCAAGCGGGCCGCGCCAAGGGGCCGTTCCGCTGGATCAATGCGCTCGGCCATCGCCTGCGCGATAATGCGCCCGGCAAAGCCAAGGCCAACGTCGCCGCCCACTATGATTTGGGCAATGATTTCTATGCGGCGTGGCTCGATCCGACGATGACCTATTCGTCGGCCTGCTTCGCTTTCCCCGGGCAGCCGCTCGAGGCCGCGCAGCGCCGCAAGATCGCGCTCCTCCTGGACCGGCTGGAGCTGCAGCCCGGGCAGCGGCTGCTTGAAATCGGTTGCGGCTGGGGAGGCCTCGCCATCGAAGCCGCAAACCGCGGGGCGGTTGTTGTCGGCCTAACACTGTCCGAACAGCAAAAGGCGTGGGCCGAGGCCAAAGTTGCCGAAGCGGGGCTGACGGAGCGAATCGAAATTCGCCTCCAGGATTACCGCGAAATCCACGAGCCGTTTGATGCGATTGCTTCGGTCGAGATGGTCGAGGGCGTTGGCTTGCGCTGGTGGGGGGCGTATTTGGACTCGATTGCCCGCAATTTGAAAACAGACGGTCGCGCGGCACTGCAGTTCATCAGCATCGATCACCACCTGTTTGAGCGCTATGCAGTCAGTGCCGATTTCATTCAGACCTATATCTTCCCCGGAGGGATGTTGCTCGACGAGCCCCAGTTCGCAACACTGGCGAGCGAGCGCGGGCTGACGTTGAGCGACCGGGAGGGATTTGCCCAGGATTATGCCGCGACCCTTAAGAATTGGCGACAGCGCTATGACGATGCGGTGGCATGCGTGCGCCTCGAAGATTTCGACGAGCAATTCCACCGGCTCTGGCGATATTATCTGATGTATTGCGAAGGCGGTTTTCGAGGGCGCGCGATCGACGTCGCGCAAGTCACACTGGGCAAGTCATGAAGGCGATCCTCGACCGACCGCGGGCGTTGGCCGACGGGCTGGCGGCGATCCGCACCCAATATCAGTTGCCGGGCGACTTCGCGCCGGACGTGGCAGCGGCCGCAGTGTCGGCGGCGCGGAACGCACTGACCGAGCACGTCGACCGAACCGGCCTGCCGTTCGTCACCCTCGATCCGGCTAGTTCGACCGATCTCGACCAGGCATTCACGATCGAGCAGGCGGGAATCGACCTCATCCTTCGCTACGCCATCGCCGACATCGGCTGGTTCGTCCCCGACGGCGGCCCGGTCGACCTCGAGGCGTGGCGGCGCGGCGAGACCCTCTATATGCCCGACGGTAAGACCAGTCTTTATCCGCCGGCGCTGTGCGAAGGCGCCGCGAGCCTGCTTCCAGATGGCGACAAGCCGACGATCGTCTTCGCCGTTCGCGTCGCAAGCGACGGCGCCGCAACGCTGGATGGGGTCGAGCGGGCGATCATCCGGAGTCGCGCCAAGCTTGGCTATGCGACAGTTCGACCCGAAGATTTGCCGGCGGGCTTC
>JBDSBX010000157.1:0-5236 GCA_039921365.1 Sphingomicrobium sp.
CTCAATCGCTACTTAAGCGAAATCAAGAAGTTCCCGATCCTCGCCCCCGAGGAGGAGTATATGCTCGCCAAGCGCTGGCGCGAGCATGGCGATACCGACGCGGCGGCGAAGCTGGTCAATTCGCATCTTCGCCTCGTGGCCAAGATCGCCATGGGATACCGCGGCTACGGCCTGCCCGTCAGCGAGCTAATTTCCGAGGGCAACATCGGCCTCATGCAGGGCGTCAAGAAGTTCGAGCCCGACCGCGGATTCCGCGTCGCAACCTATGCGATGTGGTGGATCCGCGCCTCTATCCAGGAATTCATCCTGCGGTCGTGGAGCCTGGTCAAGATGGGCACCACCGCCGCGCAGAAGAAGCTATTCTTCAACCTCCGCCGGATGAAGAACCAGATCGACGCCTTCGAGGATGGCGACCTCAAGCCCGCCGACGTCACCAAAATCGCCACCGACCTAGGGGTGACCGAGGCCGAAGTCGTGTCGATGAACCGCCGCATGGCGATGGGCGGCGACACTTCGTTGAACGCGCCGCTTCGCGATACCGAGGGTGAGAGCCAGTGGCAGGACTTCCTGGTCGATAACGGGCCGTTGCAGGACGAGGTGATCGCCGAGGACGAGGAGAACCGGGTCCGCCACGATCTGCTGATGGACGCGCTCGAATCTTTGAACGACCGCGAAAAGAACATCCTGATGGAGCGCCGCCTGACCGACGAGCCGAAGACTCTGGAAGAATTGAGCCAGGTCTATGCCGTCAGCCGGGAGCGAATCCGCCAGATCGAAGTCCGCGCGTTCGAGAAACTGCAAGCGGCGCTGCTTCGCCTGGCGGGCGAGAAAAGGCTGCTGCCCGCGGCTTAGGCCTCCGTGACCCCTTGCCTTCGGCCGCGAAGAGTCAGACGGTGATTGTTTCGAAGAGCGCGCAAGCTGCGCCTTCAGGCGACTCGCGCGCCCGGCAACGGGACGAGGGAGAGTCGTATGGGCGCTGTAACCAAGAGCGGAGAATCCAAAGGCACTCGAGCCATCGCGCTGGTCGGACCGGCCGGCGCGGGGAAGACCAGCTTGGCCGAAGCAATGTTGTTCGCGGCCGGCGCAACCGACCGGCTCGGGGCGACCGCCAATGGCTCCAGCACCGGCGACAGCAGCCCGGAAGCCCGCCAGCGCGGTGGCTCGACCGAACTCAACCTCTACAATTTCAACTATCTCGGCGACCAGTTCGCGATCATCGACAGCCCGGGGTCGGTCGGGTTCGCCGCGGACGGAACGCGCGCGCTAGCGCTGGTCGACATGGCGGTAGTGGTCGTCGATCCCGACCCGGCACGGGCCGCGCTCGCTGCCCCTGCCCTGCGCACCCTTGATGAACTCGGCGTCCCCCACCTGATTTTCGTCAACCGCATCGACCAGGCCCATGGCCGCATTCGCGACCTCCTGTCCGCGATTCAGCCGATGAGCGTATCGCCGCTGATCGCCCGCCAGATCCCGATCCGCGAAGGCGACAAGGTGACCGGCTTCGTCGACCTCGCGTTGGAGCGCGCTTTTCACTATCGACCGGGCAAGGATAGCGAGCGGATAGAAATCCCGGCGGAGCTGCAGCAGCGCGAGGCCGAAGCCCGCAACCAGATGCTCGAGCAGCTCGCCGACCATGACGACGAACTGCTCGAACAATTGCTCATGGACGAAGCGCCAAGCCAGGACCGCATCCTCCAGGACCTCGCCCGCGAGACCGGTGAGAGCCTCGGCGTGCCGGTGCTGTTCGGCTCGGCAAGCAGCGCGTGGGGCGTGCGGCGTTTGCTAAAGGCATTGCGTCACGAGGCTCCAAGCCCGGATGCGGCAGCGCGGCGCTTGTCGGTCACCGATCCATCGCTACACATTTTCAAGATCCACCACGGCGGTTCGGTCGGCCGGCTGGCGCTGGCCCGGGCGCTCGGTGGCGCGCTCGTGGAAGGCGCCGACGTCACGACCAGCAATGGCGAGGCCGCGCGGCTTGGCGCTCTGTTCCGAATGCAGGGCGAGAAAACTCAAAAGGTCGCCGAAGCCCGCAACGGCGATCTCGTCGCGGTCGCCAAGATCGACAGCGTCAAGGCGGGCGAATGGCTCGGACCAAGCAAGCTGCCGCCGCCGATCGACAGCGAATTCCCCTCGCGCAATTTCGCGCTGGCGATCGAGCCCGCCGATCGCAAGGACGACGTCCGGCTGTCCGGTGCGCTGCAGCGGCTGATCGAGGAAGATTGCGCATTGATCCTCGAGCATGACGAGGCCAGCCACGAAATGCGGCTGAAAGGCGTCAACGACGAACATTTGAATACCGTGCTGGCGCGGCTCAAGCGGCGTTACGGAGTCGAGGTAAAATCGCACCCGCCTTCAATCGGCTACCGCGAATCGGTCCGCCGCCAGGTTGCACAAAAAGGCCGCCACAAGAAGCAATCGGGCGGCCACGGCCAGTTCGGCGATGTGGTCATCGAGATCAAGCCGCTGACGCGTGGCGAGGGCTTCCGGTTCAATGACAAGATCACCGGCGGCGCCGTGCCACGGCAGTGGATCCCGGCGGTCGAGCACGGCGTCAAGGAAGCGATGCACAAGGGTCCGCTGGGCTTTCCCGTGGTCGACGTCGATGTGACCCTGACTGACGGCAGCTATCACAGCGTCGACAGCTCCGAACTGGCGTTCCGGATGGCCGGGCGAATCGCCATGAGCGAGGCACTGACTGCCGCCAGCCCGCACTTGCTGGAACCCGTCCAGCGCCTGACCGTCGTCTGCCCGTCGAGCGCCACCAGCCGGATTACATCGGCCGTCGCCAGCCGCCGCGGGCAGATGCTCGGCATGGTGCCGCGCGATGGCTGGACGGGCTGGGACCGGGTCGATGCGCTGATCCCGGAAGCCGAGCTCGGTGGCCTTGAAGCCGAGCTCAGATCGCAAAGCCACGGTCTTGCCACTTATGAGGCGACCTTCGACCATCTCGCCGAATTGAACGGGACGCTAGCCGACAAGATCGTCCAGCAACGGCTGCCCGAACCGGCCTGATCGCGGCGGTAATTTCTCAGGCGACACGAAACGCCGGTCTGCTTAGACGGGCCGGCATTATGAAGCATTGGTTCAAGGACACGCATTTACGGTCGCTGCTGAAGAACAGTAGCTACCTCGCCGTGTCCAAGGCCGTCGGCGCCGTGGCCGGGATCGCGACGCTCGCCTTCGCCGGACGCGGCCTCGGCCTCGAAGTGTTCGGCATGCTGATCCTGATCATCAGCTATGCCAAGGCGGCCAGCGGGATCAGCAAGTTCCAGTCATGGCAGCTGATCGTGCGCTTTGGCGGACCGGCGATGGCTACCGGCGAGCATGACGAGTTCAAAGCCTCGACGGGCTTTGCTTTGGCGCTCGACGTGATCAGCGGCATAGGCGGGATGATCGCCGCCGTGTTGCTGCTGCCGGTCCTCGGGGGCTGGTTTGGGATCACCGAACAATATCTCTGGATGGCGACGCTTTACTGCACGCTCTTGCTAACCATGGGCGCGGCAACGCCGGTCGGCGTGCTCCGCTCGCTGGACCGCTTCGACCTGATCGGCTGGCAGGGATCCACCTACCCGATCGCCCGGGCGATCCTGGCCGGCATCGCCTGGGCCAATTCGGCGCCGCTCGAAGCCTATCTAGCGATCTGGTTCGTGACCGACCTCGGCGGTGACATCTATCTGTGGTTTCTGGCCTGGCGGGAATTGCGCCGCCGAGGGCTGATCGAGGGGATCAGACCGACCCTTAGGCCAACCACGCTGCCGGGCGCGTGGCGGTTTGCAATCCATGTCAATCTGACCTCCAGCCTGACGGCCCTGTGGGGGCCGATCGCCCGTCTGGTCGTCGGCGGGTTGCTCGGGCCGGCCGCCGCCGCCTTGTTCCGCGTCGCCTCAAGCCTCGCCGACAGCGCGCAGAAACCCGCCGACTTCCTCGCCAAGGCCTTCTATCCCGAAGTTGTCCGAATGGACCTCGCGACCAAGCACCCGTGGCGACTGATGCTGCGAAGTGCTGCACTGGCAGGAATTGTCGCAATCACGCTCGTGCTGCTCCTGCTCGTCGGCGGACGGCCGCTCATCGATCTGCTGTTCGGCAAGGAATTCCTCGGGACCTTTCCGATCCTGATGGTGCTGGTCATGGCGTCCGTGATCGGCATTTTCAGCTTCCCATTGCCGTCGATGCTCTACGCGCTCGACCGGCCCGACGCCCCGCTCAAGGCCCGGCTGGTCGGCTCGATTGTTTATTTCGGACTGATGGCGCCTTTGTGCCTGCGGTTCGGCGTGATCGGTGCCGCGGCCGCGTTCGTTGTCGGCTATGCCGCCATGGCGGCGCTGATGATTATCGCGGTGTGGCGCGAGTATCGACGAGTCAGGGGCGCACGCTAAGCGAACCGCCGTACCTATTGTGGATAGCACGGGGGATGCTAACCCTGCTCGGATGCTTATCGACCTTGCCGAAAGCACGCGCGAACAGCTCGAGGCGGATGTCGCAATCATTGGCGCTGGCGCAGCGGGCATCACCGTCGCGCGGCGCCTGCTCGCGGACGGCAAGACGGTGATCTTGCTCGAAAGCGGCGGCCTCGACCACGAACCGGCAAGTGCCGATCTCAATGCCGGGCAAAGTTTCGGCCAGCCTTACTACGACCTCGACAAGGCAAGATTGCGCTTCTTCGGCGGGACCACCGCGATTTGGGGCGGTCGCTGCGCCGAGCTCGATCCGATCGACTTCGAGCATCGGCCGTGGGTCGAGCATTCGGGCTGGCCCTTCGGGATCGATGAGCTGCGGCCTTTTTATGCAGCAGCCCGCCAGGCACTCGACCTGCCGCTGTCGAACCCGACTGAGGTCGAAGGCACCGACCTGTTCGACGCCATTTCGCCCGAAGAACTGGCGGTCCGTTACTGGCTGTTCGACCGGAAGTTCGACCGCTTCGGGCTCGTCGCCAACCGGGCGATGATCGCCGACCCCCGACTGACTGCAATCACCCACGCCACGGTTCGCGAAATCGTCCCCGATGAAAGCGGCCAGACCATCGATCGGCTGGAAGTGCGCGGCCGTGGCAATCGGCGGCTTGTGGTCCGGGCCAAAGTTTATGTTCTTGCCGCCGGTGGAATCGAGAATCCGCGGCTGCTGCTCGCTTCCAACAGCGTCGCCAAGCAAGGCATCGGCAACGAGCACGATCTCGTCGGCCGTTTTTTCATGGAGCATCCGCATGCCCGCGGCGGCCGCCTCGTCGGAGCCCGCCTGT
>JBDSBX010000158.1:0-3547 GCA_039921365.1 Sphingomicrobium sp.
TGCTGACGCTGGCCAGCGATGAAGGGCTGATTGACGCCGGCATGAAGCTGCGCACGATGCGGCTGCCGGACCGCTTCCAGGAGCATGACAAGCCCGACAAGCAGCATGCCGAAGCCGGCCTCGACGCCGCCGGCATCGTCGACACGGTGTTGAAAGCGCTCCGCCGCAACAGCGTCGGCATCGAGGAAGTGCGCGCCTGAGCGTGGCGGCACCATGCTGAAATCACTGCTCATCGCCAATCGCGGGGAGATCGCTTGCCGGGTGATCCGGACGGCACAGGCGATCGGAGTCCGCACGGTGGCAGTGTTTTCGGACGCGGACGCCAAGGCTCTGCATGTCCGGCAGGCGGATGAAGCGGTGCATATCGGCGCAAGCCCGGCGCGCGAAAGCTATTTGGTTGGGGAGCGGATCATCGCCGCCGCAAAGTCGACGGGGGCTGAGGGAATCCATCCGGGTTATGGCTTCCTGAGCGAGAATGCGGATTTTGCCCAGGCGGTGCTCGACGCGGGACTAATCTGGGTTGGGCCAAAGCCGGCGAGCATTCGGGCGATGGGCCTGAAGGACGCGGCGAAGCGGTTGATGGCCGAAGCCGGGGTGCCGGTTACGCCGGGCTATCTTGGCGACGACCAAAGCCCCAAATCGCTCAAGCAGGAAGCGGGCACGATCGATTTCCCAGTCCTGATCAAGGCGGTCGCGGGCGGCGGCGGCAAGGGCATGCGGCGGGTCGACCGGGCCGAGGATTTCATGGACGCGCTGGAAAGCTGCAAGCGCGAAGCTGCGTCGAGTTTCGGCGACGACCGGGTGATCCTGGAAAGATACATCCCGTCGCCGCGCCACATCGAAGTGCAAATCTTCGGCGATAGCCACGGCAATGTCGTCCATCTGTTCGAGCGCGACTGCTCATTGCAGCGCCGCCACCAGAAAGTGATCGAGGAAGCGCCGGCGCCGGGGATGGACGGGGCGACGCGCGAGGCGGTGTGCGGAGCGGCGGTGCGGGCGGCGCAGGCGGTCAACTATGAGGGCGCAGGGACGGTCGAGTTCATTGCCGACGCCAGCGGCGGTCTCAAGCCCGACCGCATCTGGTTCATGGAGATGAACACGCGGCTGCAAGTCGAGCATCCGGTCACCGAAGAGATCACCGGCGTCGATCTGGTCGAGTGGCAGCTGCGGGTGGCGAGCGGGGAGAAGCTGCCCAAGACGCAGGACGAGCTGGCGATCAATGGCCACGCGATCGAGGCGCGGCTTTACGCCGAGGACCCGGCCAAGGGGTTTCTGCCGAGCGTGGGGCGACTCTCAATGTTCAGCATCGATGATGGCTACGCGAGGATCGAAACTGGCGTGGAACAGGATGACGAAGTCACTTCGTTCTACGACCCGATGATCGCAAAGATCGTTGTCCATGCAGACGATCGCGACGGAGCAATTTGGCGTCTGGAAAAATGCCTCACTGAGATGTTTGTCTATCCGGTGAAGACCAATGGGTGGTTCCTAGCCAGAGCTTTGCGCTCGAATAGTTTCAACTGTGGAGATATCGACACAGGCTTAGTCGAACGCAATGCGGAAGAATGGACCGCGGCGCCCACACTTTCCGAAGACGCTCTTCAAAAAGCCGCACTTTCTTTCGCCGTTTACGGCGGTAAAAATCTGGCAGCTCCCGCCTTTCGGCTCAATTCTGTGTTGCGGCCAGACGTTGCTTTGGCGGTGAACGGTCAAACGGTCCTTGCAAAGGTCGGCGACCCCAAGTCTCCTTTCGGTGTCATGCAGCTCTATGACGGCCGAATCCTATGGATGAACGAAGGCGGACAAACCTACGAGATCACGCCCTTCGAAGCCCGTGGAAGCGTCGGCGCGTCGGCTGGAGACGGCGCCATCGTCGCGCCGATGCCGGGGCGGGTGACGGCGGTCGAGGTGGCGCTGGGCGAGACGGTGACCAAGGGCCAGCGGCTGCTGACTCTGGAGGCGATGAAGATGGAGCACGGGCTGACCGCGCCGTTCGACGGGGTGGTGGCGGAGCTCAACGCCGAAGCTGGGGCGCAGGTCGGCGAAGGCACGGTGCTGGCCAAAATCCACGCTGAACCAAGTCCGACATGACGGGTTGAGGGCGCAAGGGAGATCATCATGCGCAAATTCCTCATCCTCTTGGCTCCGCTGGCACTCGCCAGTTGCTCGACCACCGGCGAGCCGGTCGGCGGGCCGCAGTTCGCGCTGGTCGGCAGCGGCGGGCAAGTGCTCGGCCAGGTGCGGATGTGGGAGACTCCGGGCGGAGTCACCTTCCGGATCGGCGCCGCCGGCCTGGCCCACGGCCTCCACGGCGTCCACGTCCATGGCGTCGGCCGCTGCGATGCGCCCGGCTTCACCACCGCTGGCCCGCACTTCAACCCGGCCGCCGCCAAGCACGGCTTCAACAATCCCGCCGGGCCGCACGCCGGCGATCTCGCCAACATCACCGTCGCCGCCAATGGCGTGCTCGCCGAAGCGGTGACGCTGGCCCACGCCAGCTTCGCGTCGCTGCTCGACGCCGACGGCGCGGCCCTGGTGATCCACGCGCATGCCGACGACTATGCCACCGACCCGAGCGGCAACAGCGGCGACCGCATTGCCTGCGCGGTGATCTCGGGGCCGACGGGGAGCTAGATCACTCTTTCTTCGTGGTCGGATCCCAGCCCTTGACCTGAACCTTCGATCTCACCGGCGTCGTCTGGATCTTGCCATAGTTGAAGCTGATGACCTCCAACGGCAAGCTCGCGCCCGACGTGCTGGTCCCGCAGCTCGAGATCATGATATTCCACATCTCGTAGCGCATGGTTGGCGTCTCGAGCGTGGCGTGCGGAAAACTCGCGCCGACCTTGCAGCCGGGCATCCTGGCCTGAACGCTGATGCTGCCCTGATCGAGATAAGCGCGGGCCCGCAGCGGCATGTGCGTGCGCTTGCCGGTCGCCTGACCGGATTCGGTTCGGCCGCCGCCGACGGTGATGGTTTCGTTGGCCCCGGCCGGAGACGCATTGGGCAGGGTGCCGGCGATGAGCGGCCGGTCGGGATCGCCGTCCGTGTTGCCGGTCATGCCGCGCTTGAGCGTGACGGTGGGCGGCGTGCGCTTGCCGGGCAGGCGCTTCAAGGTATGAATACGCCGGACTGGGCGGCGGCGCTGGTCGCGGCGAGGGCGGCGATGCTGTCGTCGCGATGCATGCCGCCGACGGCGCCGAACTTCGCGGCCCCCTTCACGCCCTTGCCAGGACCCTTGATGGTCCCGTCCCAGCCTTTGCGGGTTGCGCCCTTGTCGGTCCCGTCCGTGTCGGTTCCGTCCCGCTTGGGGTCGTCGAGCTTGAGATCATGTTCCTCGGCCGCGAAGGCGGGAGCAACGATCGCCGCTGCGGCGATCGTCCACAGCGTGTATCGGGTGATCGGGCGCATGGCGTTCTCCTTCAGCGAAGGGCGTGAGCGGGGGTCAGCATACGCCCGAGCCGACGATTACGCCACCGACCCGAGCGGCAACAGCGGCGACCGGATTGCCTGCGCGGTGATCAGCGGGGTGGTTCCCGTTCGCTAG
>JBDSBX010000159.1:0-5589 GCA_039921365.1 Sphingomicrobium sp.
CTGCGCGCTCGGCAACGCCCAGATCGTGCCGTTCCGCCACAACGACATCGAAGCGATGGAAAAGCGGCTCAAACGCATCCCCGAGGGCGCCGGCAAGCTGGTCGTGCTCGAAGGCGTCTATTCGATGATGGGCGATGTCGCGCCGCTGGCCGAAATGGTCCGCGTCGCCAAGGACAATGGCGCGATGGTGCTGGTCGACGAAGCGCATTCGATGGGCTTCATCGGCGAGAATGGCCGCGGCGTCGCCGAGGCTCAGGGCGTGATCGACGACGTCGATTTCATCATCGGGACATTTTCCAAGTCGGTCGGCACGGTCGGCGGTTTCTGCGTCTCCAACCATCCCAAGTTCGAGATTCTGCGGCTGGTGTGCCGGCCCTATGTGTTCACGGCCTCGCTGCCGCCGTCGGTGGTGGCGACCGCCGCGACCTCGATCCGCAAGCTGAAGCAGTCGGCCGACAAGCGCGCCCATCTCTGGGAAAATTCGAAGCGCCTGCATTCTGGCCTCAAGCAATTGGGCTTCAGCCTCGGCACCGACGAGCCGCAATCGGCGATCATCGCCGTTCTGATGCCCGACCTCGAAGCCGGTGCGGCGATGTGGGAAGCGCTTCTTAACGAAGGACTTTACGTCAATCTCGCGCGGCCGCCGGCGACGCCCGCGAACATGACCTTGCTGCGCTGCTCGCTGTGTTCCGAGCATTCGAGCGAGCAGGTCGGCGAGATTCTTGGGATTTTCGCTGCTGCCGGACGCGCCACGAGCTGCATAGGTTAAGGCGAGCTGCCTTTCCCGCTTGGCGATTGAGGTCTAGAAAGGTGCGATGACGCCATCGGGCCAGGATCAGCACTTCGACTGGCGCCGCGGAGGAGCGGCCGCCGGCGCATTGATCGCCTTTCTGATCCTGGTTGTCATGGTGGTCCTGGTCTGGGTCGCCAACGGCTCGCGCGAACGCGCTCTCGAGGCGGAGCGCCGCGCCTATAATGTCGCGATCGTTGTCCGCAGCGTCGATTCCAGCATGTCGCGCTCGGAAGCCGCGCTCGGCCGCTTTGTCCTCGACGAAGAGGTTCGGACCAGCGGCAATATCTATTACAGCCAATGGCGCCTCGCCGGCCGCCAGATCGGTGAACTCGAGCGGCTGGTCCGCAACAGCCCAGAGCAGCGCGAGCGCGTGGCGGAGCTCCGGCAACTTTACAACCAGCGCAGCGCGGAACTGGCGCTGGCTGCCCGGGCGGCGGCAGCCCAGCAGGGCCAGGGCGGCACGTCCTATTATTATCTGGCCGGAAAATCCGCGACCGGGCCGGAAGTCATCCGCAAGCTCGACGAGATCGCGGCCAGCGAACGGCTATCCTTGCGGACGCGGATCCAGCAGAGCCAGATCTTCTCCGCCCAGGCGGATCGGTTCACCGATTTCCTCAGCTGGCTCGGCATAATCGTCGGGGCCGGCGCCATTTTCCTCGGGCTGGTGGCGGTCCAGGCGCTCCGCCAGAATGTCGCCGCCCGCCGCCAGGCCGAGTCCCAGTCAGAACGCGCCGAAGCCCTTGAACAAGCGGTAGCGGAGCGCACCCAGGAGCTGCAGGCGGCCAATGAAGCACTTCGGACCGAGGCGGTCGAGCGCCAGATTGCCGAAGCGCAGCTCCGCCAGGTGCAGAAGATGGAGGCGGTCGGCCAGCTGACGGGCGGTATCGCCCACGACTTCAACAACATGCTCGCGGTGGTCGTTGGCGGCATTGATCTGGCGCGGCGCCGGCTCAACGGCCCCAAGCGCGAGGTAATGACCCACCTGACCAATGCGATGGAGGGTGCGACCCGCGCCGCCGCCCTCACCAGGCGGCTGCTGTCGTTCGCCCGCTCCGAGCCGCTGCTGCCCGAAAAGCTCGATAGCGGCTCGCTCGTCGCCGGCATGTCCGACTTGCTCGACCGGACGCTGGGCGAGCGGATCCAGGTCGAGGTCGACCTCGCCCGCGACACTTGGCCGACCTATGCCGACCCCCACCAGCTCGAAAATGCGATCGTCAATCTGGCGGTCAATGCGCGCGATGCGATGGACGGCACCGGGATGGTCCGCATCAGCACCTCGAACGTGACGCTCGAGGCCAATGAAGTCGGCGACGTCCAGCCCGGCGAATATGTCCGGATCAGCGTCAGCGACACCGGCTGCGGGATGACCGAAGAGGTCGTCGAGCGGGCCTTCGAGCCCTTCTTCACGACCAAGCCGGTCGGCAAGGGCACCGGCCTGGGTTTGAGCCAGATCTTCGGCTTCGCCCACCAGTCGGGCGGCGAAGTCGGCATCGAAAGCCAACTCGGCCGGGGATCGACGGTGTCCATCTATCTGCCGCGCAGCGAGTCCGCCGCGGCCGCCGTCCGCCTTCACTCGGCGGTCCAGCGGACCGAAAGCGAAGCCCATGTGCCGGGCGCGCGAATCCTGCTGGTCGAGGACGATCCCAGGGTCCGGTCGGCAACTATCGATGCGCTCGAGGATCTCGACTATGAGCCGGTCGCCTGCTCGAGCGGCGCGGAAGCGATCAAGCTGTTCGAGGAACAGGAATTCGACCTCGTCGTCAGCGACGTCATCATGCCGGAAATGACCGGCCCCGAGCTCATCCGCCACCTGAAGGCGACCCACGGCGACTTCGCGGTGCTGTTCGTCACCGGTTATGTCGGTGACGGCGAGACCGACCATTTGGTCGGCTATGAACTGCTCCGCAAGCCGTTCACCGTCGGCGCGCTCGCCAATGCGGTGTCCTCGGCCTTGTCGCGACCGGCTAGCGCACCGCTCCGGACTTCAGGAGGCGCGGCACGAGGCTGATAGCGGCGAGCAATGGCCAGCGGCGCTGCCACGGCTTGATCTCGATCTTGGTGCCGGCGTGGCGATTGATCTTCCAGGCTATGTAATCGACCCCGCCGGCGAACGTCGCGCTGGCCTTGGCGAGGCGCAGCACTGAAAGGGTTTTGCCTTCCAGCCGCCGCCGCGCCCAGCCTCCGCCCGCGGCCGCAGCCTTGGGAATGGCCGCGATCGCTGGGCCGGAGAAACGCCGGTAGCGTTCGAGGTCGGCATCAACCACCGATCCGGCCCGCCCCGCCCGCTCGGCGCGCAATTCCGCCGAATAAGTGAGCGCGAAGGCTCGCCGCCACCATTCGAGCGGCTCCTCGCCCTCGACCCTGCCGGCCGCGGCAAGCAGCGTTGGCGCGGCGCGGGCAATGGCGAGGGACGCCGTGCATTGCGCCTGCTCATCGGCTGCCCAGGTCAGGCGCGACGGCTGCGCAAACCGCGCCCACACCGACACGCTGCGCGTTTCGAGTCCGTTGAGCCGGTGAAAGTCGGCCTCGCTCAGCACTGCATATTTGGCGGTCAGGCCGTGATCTTCGAAATGGAACACGTTGGGCGGAATCCAGCGATTGGCGACGCCGAGCCAGCGGCGGTCGTAGGCCGCGCGATAATCGGAGACGATCAAATAGAAATCGAGCATCAGGCCGTCGAGCTGCTTCTCGCGAAGGCACGAACCGTAGAACAGCACGGCCCGCGACGCGGCGCCATGCTTGGCGGCAATGGCCGCGGCCAGTCGCGACACCCGCCGATCGACGGGCGTCGTCATTTCTGCCGCAACCAGCTGTTCGAGGTCGTCCATCGGTCCCGCGCCTTTTGCCCTCAGGCGGCAATGCGGACAAACGACAGCGGCTGGGCGAGCTTGAGGAAGATCGGGCGCCCGATTTCCGCGCGGAAGGTCTCACCGTCGAGGATCACATTTGAGCTTTCGCCCTCGATGCTGATCTCGTCGCTCTCTTCGAAATGGACACCGCGCATCTTCGAATGGCTAAGCTTGCCGGCGATGGTCGCGAACAGCGCCCGAACCATCGAACCCGGCCGCTGTTCGATCGCCAGCAGGCGCAACGCACCTCGTTTCCGTCCGGCCATCTCGCTCGACATCAGTACCTTGTCGAGCGTTGTCACCGCCAGCAGCGAAAAGCGCCCCGACAGACCTTGGCTGTTGCGCCAGGAAAGGGCGACCGGACTTGGGTTGGGTGGCAGGAAGCTGGCCTTTAGCCGGAGCAGTAGCTGGGCGAACAACGCCAGCCCGGTTATCGCGTGGCTGATGCCATTGGGCAGGCCGAGCGGATAAATCTTTTCGCGGCAGTAGAGCATCGTGTCGGCAAGCCCGGCGCCGCCCAGGAACATGCCGATCACCGGCCTTTGCTCGCCCGCGCCGCAGCGCAGTGCGATTAACTCGCGAGCGACGATGTGCGGGCTGAGATCGGCCTGCGCGATTTCCATCAATTTCTCGAGAGCGACGATGGGATCGCCTTGCGAGCCAAGATCGAACGCGATGAGATTGGTCTTGCCGCTCGGCAGCACCGCAACCGGTGGCAGCTCGGTACCGAAATGGCCGCCGTTGTAGAGCTCGGTCAGCGCCGCCTGGACCGTGCCGTCGCCGCCATTGATGACCAGCATCTTGGGACGCACCCGGGCGATCGTCTCGAGCGCGGTGCCAACCTGATCGGCTTTCTCCACCTCGTAATGAAAAATGTCCGGATGCCCGGCGCAAAAGGCACGGATGCGGGGAAGCTGCGCGAGATTCCCGGTCGACTTCGGATTTGAAAGCAAAGCGATCCGTGTGCGGGCCATCAGTCGTCCACTCGGCCCATGGCGAGGTGGCCGCGATTTTGCAGCGGCACCGCGGCGGTGCGCGGAGCGCGCCCAACCGCTGCCGGCGAGGGAGGCATACGGAGGAGCGATTTCAGCATGATTTTACCAATAGTTTGTTCTACGCAAAGCCGGGCGGCGCGCCTTCGCGGGGAAGGATGGAACGCCCGCTTTGCAATCTCGGCCCGCTTTGCGGCCAAATCATGGTGTTGGGACAACCAAAGCTGGGCCGCCTGTCATTAATCGATCGCTATCTGGCGCGAACCATCGCCGTGCCGCTGCTCGGCACGTTGATTTTGGCCGCCATGTTGCTGGTGCTCGACAAGATGCTGCGCTTGTTCGACTTCGTGGTCATGGCCGGCGGGCCGGTCAGCGTCGTCTGGCGAATGCTTGCCAATCTGCTGCCCGAATATTTCTCGCTCGGCATTCCCATCGGGCTGATGCTCGGCATCCTCCTGGCGTTTCGCAAGCTGGCCTTGTCGTCGGAGCTCGATGCGCTGCGTGGGATCGGTATCGGCTTCGGGCGATTGATGCGGGTGCCCTATCTCTACACGGCGGCGCTGCTGCTGCTGAACCTCGCCATCGTCGGCTACATCGAGCCCTATTCGCGCTACCGCTATGAGGGGCTGCGCTTCGATCTGCGCTCCGGCGCGCTCGGCGCTTCGATCAAGGTCGGAGAATTCAACCGCCTTGGTAAAAGACTGACTCTGCGGATCGACAGCAGCGCCCAGCAGGGTACCCGGCTGGGGGGCATATTCGTCCAGATGGACGACCGCTCGGGAACCTCGGTGGCGGCGACCGCGGAGACCGGCCGCTTCCTGTCGACCGACGACCCCGACACCATCCTGTTCCGGCTCGGCAAGGGACGCCTGATCCAGCAATCGCCGAAGTTTGCGGCGCCGCGAACCTTGTCGTTCGACAGCTATGATTTGCCGATCAACCTGCCCGCGGTCGA
>JBDSBX010000160.1:0-11249 GCA_039921365.1 Sphingomicrobium sp.
GGAACTCGGCCGCTGGCCCGATGCCAAGACGGAGCTTCAGGCCGCGCTCAAGGTCGCGCCCGATCAGCCGTTGGTGCTCAACTTCCTCGGCTATGGTGAGCTTGAGCGGGGCGAGGATCAGGTCGCCGCCGAAGCGATGATCCGCAAGGCGAGCGCGCTCGCCCCGGAAGACGCGTCGATCACCGACTCGCTCGGCTGGGCGTTGTTCAAGCGCGGCCGCTTCGGTGACGCCATCGAAACCCTCCAGCGGGCCGCCGCCAGGGACCCGCAGCAGCCCGAAATCCACGAACATCTCGGCGACGCGCTATATTCGATCGGGCGGCGTTACGAAGCGCGGTTTGCATGGAATGCCGCGCTGATCAGCGCCGAGGATGAAGTCGCGGCGCGGATTCGGCTGAAGATCGCGGGCGGCCTGACCGCGGCCACCGCCGCGCCTTGAGCAGCCTGGTCGAGACCGCATTCGCGAAGCTGAATCTGGCGCTGCATGTCCGGGGGAAGCGTGACGATGGCTATCACGAGCTCGAGACGGTTTTTGCCTTTTGCCAGGACGG
Source organism: Sphingomicrobium sp. (assembly GCA_039921365.1). Lineage (GTDB taxonomy): Bacteria > Pseudomonadota > Alphaproteobacteria > Sphingomonadales > Sphingomonadaceae > Sphingomicrobium. Next base: position 552 of record JBDSBX010000160.1, read on the forward strand.
CGATCAACTGAGCGGTAAGGCCGCGGACGACTTGTCGATCGAGGTGGCTGGGCCGTTCGCCGCGTCCGTTCCCGAAAATGACGCCAATCTGGCGATCGAGGCGGCGCGGGTGCTCCGGCTGGCAAGCGAGGTCAGCGCCGGCGCCACGCTACAGCTCGTCAAGAGCCTGCCGGTCGCATCCGGGATCGGCGGCGGATCGGCCGACGCGGCGGCGGTGCTGCGGTTGCTGACGAGGCTTTGGGGAATCCCCGCCGCGCTGGCCGCCGAAGTCGCGCCTTTGCTCGGGGCCGACGTGCCCGCCTGCCTGCTGTCGCAAAGCTGCCGTGGAGAAGGGCTCGGCGACCGTGTCGAGCCGATCGAGCTCGGTATGTCGGGAACTGCGGTCCTGCTCGTCAACCCGGCCATTGCGCTGACGACCCGAGCGGTGTTCGAGCGTTGGGATGAGGTTGACCGGGGGCAGCTCGACGATTGGCGCGAGGGGCGCAACGACCTGCAAACCGCGGCGATTTCGCTGGTGCCCGAAATTGCCGATGTGCTTGCGTGGCTCAGCCAGCAACCGGGGGCCGACTTTGTCCGCATGTCGGGCAGCGGCGCCACCTGTTACGCGTTATTTGCCGATGATGAGGCACGCGACGTGGCCGCCAGGCAGGTCGCCCAGCCGTGGTGGCATCTGGCGACGCGATTGCGCTAGAGGGCGCCAATGCGTCCCATCCTGACCACTTACGCAATGCGCGCTGCCGAGAAAGCGGCGGTCGATGGCGGTACGACGGTCGAGGAGCTGATGGAGCGGGCAGGGGAAGCCCTCGCCGCGGCAGCTAATCGCTTTGCGGGGCCGAAGCCGGCACTGATCCTGTGTGGACCCGGCAACAATGGCGGCGACGGCTATGTCGCGGCGCGGCACCTCAAGGCGCGCGGCATAGCGGTTCGGGTCGCGGCGCTTGCCGAGCCAAAAGCCGAGGCCGCGATATGGGCGCGATCGCAATGGAACGGCGAGGTGGAACAGCTCGACAAAGCGACCAGTCCCGCGCCCCTCCTGATTGATTGCCTGTTCGGAACCGGCCTAAAACGTGGGCTGGAAGCATCAGTTTATGAAGTTCTTTCCGGTCTTTGCCGCGAAGCCGAGGTGACTGTGGCTTGCGACCTCCCGTCGGGCAGCATGAGCGACAATGGCGAGAGTTTTTCCCCAATCCATCCTTTCGACCTCACTGTTGCGCTAGGGGCCCTCAAGCCGGCGCACCGGCTCGCTCCGAACATGTTTCAAATGGGCCGGGTCGTTCTCGCTGACATCGGAATCGACGTCGTCGGTGACTGGCACGAAATTGGCCGGCCGACTTACCCGCCATTCAATCTAGGCGACCATAAGTACGATCGTGGACTGGTTCACGCGCTTGCCGGCACGATGCCCGGTGCGATCGCCCTGGCCGCCACCGCAGCGGCCCGTTCCGGGGCGGGCTATGTGCGCGTAAGCACGTCGCGACCGATCGACCGGCTCCCGTCGGCGGTGGTCCAAGTCGAATCCGCCGAAGTCAATGATCCGCGGATAGGCTGCCTGCTGGTTGGGCCCGGATTGGGGGACATCCCGCAGGTGCTGACTCTGGCACTGACGAGCCGCGCCCCCAAGGTCCTGGACGCCGACGCCATCACCTTGCTCGGCGAACCTGAGCGGTTGCGCGGGCAGGATGCCATCATCACTCCGCATTCGGGCGAGTTCAAGCGATTGTTCGGGAAGCTTGAGGGCAGCAAGGCCGACCGCGCACTGGAGGGCGCGCGGCGAAGCGGTGCAGTGGTCGTCTACAAGGGGCCGGACACGCTCGTTGCATCACCGGACGGCCGGCTTGGATTTGGGCCACCTGCTCCCCATTGGCTGGCGACCGCGGGGACCGGGGACGTGCTCGCGGGAATGATCGCCGCGATGCGCGCGCGCGGGATGCCAGCGTTCGAGGCCGCCTGCGCTGGCGTCTGGCTGCACGACCGAGCCGCCGAGGTCGCCGGCCCGACGATGATCGCCGACGATCTGGTTGCTGCCATCCCGGCCGTCCTGTGAGCGACACCATCGTGCGCATCGCCGCGCGCGGCGAGGGCGTCACGGAGAGCGGCCGCCATATCCCTTTCGCGGTGCCCGGCGACACGCTGTCAGATAACGGCATCGTGGTTCCCGGCCCGCATCACCAGGTGCCGCCGTGCCGTCACTTCCCGGAATGCGGCGGGTGCCAGCTGCAGCACGCGGACGATGAAGCATATAGCGGCTTTCTCCGATCGCGGATCGAGGGCGCGCTTGCCCAGCATGGGTTGGCCACGGACATCCGCGAGCCGCATCTATCGCCGCCGCGTAGCCGCCGCCGGGCGAGCCTGCGCGCGCTGAAGCTGGGGCAAAAATCGGTGATCGGCTTCAATGCCGCGCGGTCGTACCAAATCGTCGACATGCTCGAATGCCACATCTTGCGGCCCGAACTGTTCGCGCTGGTCGCGCCGCTACGGGGATTGCTGGGAAATTTGTTGAAACCGCGCCGGGGCGGAGAATTGCAGCTGACACTCGCCGATCAGGGCGTTGACGTCATGCTCAAGGGTGTTGGCGTCGAAGGGCTGGCGGCGATCGAGGCGCTGACCGACTTTTGCACCTGCCTTCAGCTGGCGCGGATGAGCCTCGATCAAGGGCTCGGGCCGGAGACATTCTACGAGCCGGAGCCGGTCACCGTGACCCTGTCCGGGCGCCCCGTGCCCTGCCCGGTTGGCGCCTTTCTTCAGGCGACTCAAGACGGCGAGGCAGCCCTGGTCTCGGCTGTGCGGGAGGCGGTTGGCTCGGCAAAGCGCAGCGCCGACTTGTTCGCCGGCCTCGGCACGTTCGCGCTGGCGCTGCCTGGCCAGGTCTATGCGGCCGAAGGGTCGCGCGACGCGGTCTTGGCGCTCAAGCGGGCGGCACCGGCCATCGCCGTTGAGCACCGCGACTTGTATCGCCGGCCGCTCGACGCCTCGGAATTGGCCAATTTCGGCGCCGTCGTGCTCGATCCGCCACGGGCCGGCGCCGCCGAACAAATTGCCGCTCTGGCGTCATCGACGGTGCCGCGGATCGCTTATGTCAGTTGCAACCCGGCGACGTTCGCGCGTGACGCCAAGACGCTGGCCGATGGCGGCTATTCGCTGGCCTGGGTCCGGCCGGTCGGCCAGTTCCGCTGGTCGATACACGTCGAACTGGCCGCCGCCTTCGTCCGCTAGAGCAAGCCGCAATCGTGCGCGATCCGAAGCGCGGCATGAACTGTCAGGCCGATCAGGCACAAGGTGGCGATCGCGAACAGCGGGAAGCGGATGGCGACGATGTTGACTGTGCCCTGCACCAGGCTGTGCAGCACCCGAAAGCCGACATAGCCCCAGGCGAGCCAATGATTGATGCCGCCGCCGAAATCCATCAGCGCGAGCGTCAATGCGATCGCGTAGAAGATCGTCGGCTGCTCCATCAGATGGTTGTAATTGTGCGATGGCCACTGCGCTTCCTCGGGCGCCTTGCCGTCAAGATCCTTGCCTCGGGAGCCGCGCGGGATGGTGCCCCAGCTGATTCCCAACTTCGCGAACGCACTTCGCCGCGCCACCATCATCCACAGCATGACGATCAGCGTCCAAGCGACCAGCGCCACGACCGGCGCGAGTATCGGACTATATTCCATGTTCCATCTCCCCCAGCGAGGGAGACATGCGTCAAGCCGGGCGGGTACGCAACCTAATCGAACAGTCGCGCGAAACGCCGCTTATCGCGCGTTTTCCAGGCGCCGCGGTGCCAGGCGTCGGAGGCGAGCAGGGGCAGCACGCTGGTCGCTTCGGCGAACACCATCTGCTCCTGTGCGGTCGACACTTTGCCCCAACTCGCGGCCTCCTGCAGCGTCGAGGACGAACAGGCCCCGTCGCGGACGTCGGCGACGGTGATCTGGACCGCATATTTGTGCACTTCGACATCTTCGTGACCGAGAATTTCGGCGCAAACGACGGTGTCCTGGGCGAAGTTCTTGGGCACGCCGCCGCCGATCATCAGCAGCCCGGTGGTGCCGGCCTTGATCTTGATGTCCGTCAGCTCGCGAAAGTCGGCGATCGAATCCATCGTCATGTAGTGGCCGCCGCGCTTCATCGCATCGACCTGGTGCTTGACGAGGCCGAAGCCGGCGGACGAGTCGGTGAAGGCCGGGCAGAAGATCGGCACGTCATGCTCGTAGGCGAGCTTGACCAGGCTGTTGTCCTTTTTGCCGTTGGCGACTAGCCACTTGCCCATCTCGCGAATGAAGGCCCGCGACGAATAGGGCCGCGGATCGAGGCTGTCGGCGATCTTGCCGATGGTGAAGTCGCAATCCTGCAATTGCGTCTCGTCGATATAAGTGTCGTAAATGCGATCGATGTACAGCGAGCGCAAAGTATTATCGTCAGGAATTTCATTGGCTTGATAGTGTTTGTGGCCAAGCGCTTCGAAGAAGTCCATATCGACGATGGTCGCCCCGGTGGCGACGATCGCGTCGACCATGTTGGAGCGCACCAGCTCGGCGTAGAGGTCCATGCAGCCGCCGGCCGAGGTCGAGCCGGCGACGACCAGGATAATCGAGCAATCCGGGTCCTCGAGCATCGCATTATAGATGCCGGTGGCGCGCGCCAGGTCGCGGCTGGTGAAGCTCATCTTGCCCATCGCCTCGACGATCGGGCGCGCGTCGAAGCTGGTGATGTCGATATGCTCGACGGTGCTCGACAGCAGCTCGGCCTTGCGGGTGTCGTTGACCTTGGGTTCGATCAGCGTCTCGGTGGTCATTGCAATCTCCATTCCCCTCCCGCTTGCGGGAGGGGTTAGGGGTGGGAATGTGGCAGTCGGCAGGATGGGCAGGCCCACCCCCAACCCCTCCCGCCAGGCGGGAGGGGAGTTTCCTTACCGCTTCGATACCTTCGAACGCTTGGCGGGTTCGGCGGCTCCGTAGAGCGAGGCCATCGGCTCGTCGTCGACGATCTCGGTGCTTTGGACGCCGAAGCCGTTGAAGCCGGTGCGCATCGCACAGCCGTAAGCGCCGAGCATGCCGATTTCGAGATAGTCGCCGGCACCGACGTCGCCCGGCAGCTCGAACGGTCCGGCCATATGGTCGAGGTCGTCGCAGGTCGGGCCGTAGAAGCTGAACTCCATCGGCCGGACCGTCGATTGGGCGTCACGCAACAGCCGCACCGGATAGCGCCAGCCAATGTGCGCGGCGTCGAACAACGCGCCATAAGCGCCGTCGTTGATGAACAGCTCAGACCCCCGGCGCTTCTCGACCCGCACCACCAGGCTGCCATATTCGGCGCACAGCGCGCGGCCCGGCTCGCACCACAGCTCTGCCGAGTAACTGATCGGCAGCGCCTCGAAAGTCGCGTGGATGACCTCGAAATAGGCTTCGAGCGGCGGCGGCTCCATGCCGGGATAGGTCGACGGAAAGCCGCCGCCGACATCGACGATGTCGACCGTGACCGACGCCTCGACGATCGCATCGCGAACCTTGGCCATCGCTTCCGAATAAGCAGCCGGGGTCATGGCCTGGCTGCCGACGTGGAAGCAGATGCCCAGCGCATCGGCGGCCTGGCGAGCAGCGAACAGCAATGGCTTGACGTCATGCGGGTCGGTGCCGAACTTGGCGGCGAGGCTCAATTTGGCGTGCTTGGAACTGACCCGCAGCCGGACCAGCAGCGCAAGGTCGGTCGTGGCGACACCCGCGGTCGCGGTGGCGCGCATGATCTTGTCGAGTTCGTCGAGCGAATCGAGGCTGAACGCGCGGACGCCATGTTCGAAATAGGCCTCGGCGATCGCTTCTTCGGACTTCACCGGATGCATGAAGCAGATCACCGCTTGCGGCAGCGTCTCGGCGACCAGGCGCACTTCGCCAATCGAGGCGACGTCGTAATGGGTCAGGCCCTCATCCCACAGGATCCGGAGCAGGTCCGGCGACGGGTTGGCCTTGACCGCATAGAGCGACCGGCCCGGAAACTTCTCGACGAAGAAGCGGGCGGCGCGCCGGGCGGCGTGCGGACGCAACAAAGTGACCGGTTGGGCCGGGCGTTGTTTGGCCACGACGGCAGCGCAAGCAATGCCGTTGGGCTTGGCGATATCGGCACCTCGGCGGGTGCCGGTCGGGGCGGTCGCTAGCCCCAGCGCGCGATGATGTTTGTGCAACTCAAGGGACCTCCAACAAGTAAGTTCGACAAAGCTGCCTTGCGGTTGGAAGTCCCATGGGGCAGCGGGAGCGCGATATATGGACGAGGGCCAATTAAGTAAAGGTTTTTTGGGGGCTCCCAGGGCGGCGGTCAGGTCGACCGGTCTCCGCGTGACCACGGTTCGCCGGGTTTTGATGACATGTCAGTAGGTAGGAAGTTGGTTGGAGTAAGCCACCGGGACGTGATTGAGGCGGCCGAGCGCATCGCTGGGAAAGTCGAGCGGACGCCACTGATCGAGACGCGGGTGCGGGGCGCGACGCTGTGGCTGAAGTGCGAGTGCCTGCAGACCGGCGGCTCGTTCAAGCTGCGGGGCGCCACCAACCGGCTGCTGCAACTCGATGAGGAGCAACGGCGACGCGGCGTCGTCGCTTTCTCGTCGGGCAATCACGCTCGCGGCGTCGCCATCGCCGCACGCCGGCTCGGTATTGCGGCAACGATCGTCATGCCGGCGGACGCACCCAAGGTGAAGATCGACGGCACGCGCGGCGAAGGGGGCGAGATCGTCTTTTACGACCGGCGGAGCGAGGACCGCGGCGCCATCGCGGCACGACTGGCCGGCGAGACTGGCGCGACCGTAGTGCCAAGCTTCGATGATCCGATGATTGTCGCGGGTCAGGGGACCGCAGGACTGGAGATTCTCACCCAGCTGGCAGAGGCGGGCGCCCCGCCGCCAAGCCGCATCGTCGTGCCCACCGGCGGCGGCGGGCTGGCGTCGGCGATCGCGCTGGCCTGTCCGGACGCCGAGATCGTCTGTGTCGAGCCCGAAGGCTGGGACGACATGGCGCGGTCGCTTGACATGGGCCACATCGTGCCGGTCGCCAACGACGCGCCGGCGACGCTGTGCGATGCGTTGCAGACGCTGCGCGTTTCGCCGATCACCTTCGGCATCCTAGCGGCGCGGCGGGTGAGAGCAGTGGCCGTCAGCGAGGACGAGGTCGCCGAGGCCGTCCGGTTCGCCTGGGCAGGGCATGGCCTGGTTGTAGAGCCCGGCGGCGCGGTCGCTCTGGCCGCTTTGCTATCGGGCAAGGTTGCGGTGGGCGAGGGGACCGTGGCGGTGTTGTCGGGCGGCAATGTCGATCCGGCGCTGCACGCGCGGATCGTCGGCGAGGCTCAGCCGGCGGAGGTTCGGTAGTCGCTGGCTGCGAAGTGCGGGTTCGACCGCTCGACGGTCCGGGTCAGTTCCTCGAGCTCGGCGGCGAGGATCCGCAGCTCGGCGGCGAGCGCCTTGGGATTGGTCTGCGCCATGCCGTCCGAGGCGTCGAGCAGGGTTTCGAGCATCATCGCGATGCACGGCAGGATCGTTTCCTCGATCCGGTCGAACGCCTCTTCGAGGCGCGCCTGCTGCTCGGCTGTGGCCATTCTGCTGGATTTAGGCCCGGTTGGTTAAGCGACAGTGAAGGGTATTAGCCGACTCTCGAGAGCCCCTAGCGCTTCAAATCCTTGTCGAGGCGCATGTCGAGATAAGCATCGACGCTCTTCATCAGCAAATCGAGCTCATTAGCGAAATGGTGATTGGCGCCGGGGATGGTGTCGTGATGGATGGTGATGTGGCGCTGGGTGCGCAGCTTGTCGACCAGCTTCTGGACGGCGCCTTGGGTGACGACTTCGTCGGCTTCGCCCTGAATGATGATGCCCGACGACGGGCACGGCGCGAGGAAGCTGAAGTCGAACATGTTGGCGGGCGGCGCAATCGAGATGAAACCCTTGATCTCGGGCCGGCGCATCAGCAGCTGCATGCCAATCCAGGCGCCAAAGCCGAATCCGGCGACCCAGGTCGTTTCCGCCTCGGGGTGGATCTGCTGGACCCAGTCGAGCGCGCTGGCGGCGTCGGACAGTTCGCCAATGCCATTGTCGAAAATGCCCTGGCTCTTGCCGACGCCCCGAAAGTTGAAGCGCAGCGTCGCGAAGCCGCGGCGGACAAAGGTCTGGTAGAGCAATTGCACGATCTTGTTGTTCATCGTGCCGTTGGCGTTGGGGTGGGGATGGAGGATCATCGCCACCGGCGCGCGCGGGCGGAGGCCCGGGTGGAACCGGCCTTCGAGGCGGCCCTCGGGGCCTGGGAAAATCACTTCGGGCATGAAAGATCGGTGCTCGCTTAAGAAAATATATGCTTGGCGCCAACGGGTGCGCCGCGGCGGCTGGTCCTATATAGGGAGCGCGCTTCAACTGGCAATCGGCAGGAAACCTTCACTTTCAGATGGCTCGCGACCGGATCTATCTCGATCATGCGGCGACCACGCCGGTGCTTGACGAGGCGCAAGCGGCAATGGCGGCTGCGCTCGGCGCCTGGGCCAATCCGAGCTCGCCGCACGCCGAAGGGCGCGCTGCACGGGCCGCGTTCGAGGCGGCGCGGGCCGCTATCGCCGAAGCGCTCGACTGGCGCCATGACGTCATCCTGACTTCGGGGGCTAGCGAAGCGATCGCGATGGCGGCTGCGCACGCCAAGGTGCGAGGCCGATCGCTCGGCGCCACCGAGCACGATGCCGTCGCGGCGGCGATGGGCCCTACGGCTGTCCGGCTGCCGGTTGGTCAAGACGGCCTGCTCGATCCTGTCGTCCTCGACAGCGAATTGGCCGAGGGCCTCGCGCTGGTTGCGATCCAGCACGTCAACAATGAGACCGGAGTGATCCAGCCGTTGGCGGCAATCGCCCAAGCCGTTCGGAAGGCGGGTTCGCTGCTCCTTGCCGATTGTGCCCAGAGCGCCGGCAAGCTGCCGCTTGCAGAAGCGGACTTCATCGCCGTGTCGGCCCACAAGCTTGGCGGGCCACCGGGGATGGGGGCGCTGCTGGTCCGCGACATCGCGACGCTCAGCCCGAGCGGCGGCCAGGAAAAAGGCTATCGCCGCGGCACCGAGAATTTGCCGGCCGCCGCCGGATTTGCAGCCGCTTTACAATCCCGCGCCTTTGCCGATGCGAAGCCGCGCTTGTTAGGGCTTCGAAGCATCGTGGAAGAGGCCATTGTCGCGAGCGGCGGTACGGTCATCGCGGCTGGCAGCGAGCGAATCCCGACGATCGGCGCCTACGCCATGCCCGGCGTGTCGAGCGCCAGCCAGCTGGTTCAGTTCGATCTTGCCGGCCTCGCTGTGTCGGCAGGGAGCGCTTGCTCGTCGGGCAGCATGAAGGCCAGCCGCGTGCTTGAGGCGATGCGCGTGCCGGCCGAAATCGCGGGATCGGTCATCCGAGTCAGTTTCGGGCCTGAGTCCGGCGAGGAGGATGTCGATCGATTCGTGGCGGAGTGGCGACGCATGGCCGACGAGGCCCGGGCGCGCGCGCCATGATTTACCTCGATTACCAGGCGACGACGCCGGTCGCGCCTGAGGTGGCGCAAGCGATGCGGCCGTGGGCCGAGGATCATTTCGCCAATCCGCACTCGCCGTCGCGCGGGGGACGCGAGGCGGCGGCGGCGATCGAGGTGGCGCGGGACCAGGTCGAGCGGGCGATCGGGCTTGGCGGCGGCTCGGTGGCCTTCACCGGCGGCGCGACCGAGGCGATCAACTGGGCGCTCAAAGGCACGCTGGAGCAAGCCGAGGGCCGCAACCGTATCGTCACCATCGCCACCGAGCATGCCGCGGTGCTCGACAGCTGCGAATGGCTCGAAAGGCAGGGCTGCGAAGTCGTTCGATTGCCGGTTGGAGCCGCTGGGTTGGTAACGCTCGCCGACGTCGAGGCGGCGCTCGGCGAGCGGGTCGCGATCGTCGCGGCGATGCTGGTCAACAATGAAATCGGCGTCATCCAGCCGGTGGAGGAGATTGCCGCGCTGGCGCACGAGGCGGGGGCGGTGATGCTGTGCGACGCCGTGCAAGGGCTGGGGCGGGTCCCGATCCCCGACGGGCCGGACCTGGTCGCGGTTTCCGCGCACAAGATCCACGGCCCCAAGGCGATCGGCGCACTGTGGATGCGCAACGGCGCGGAGCCAGCGCCGTTGCTCCACGGCGGCGGGCAGGAGCGAGGGCTGAGATCGGGAACCCTGTCGCCTGCGCTGTGTGTCGGGTTTGGAGCGGCGGCCAGGCTCGCGTCTCAGGATCGGGATCGGGTGGAGCAGCTGTGGCAAGCCGCCATCGCCGTTTTGGGCCCGGAGTGGATCGTCAACGGCAGCGTTGATCAGCGCTACTACGGCAATCTCAACATCCACCGCGACGGGCTCGACGCGGCGCGGCTGATTTCCGATTTGCGCGACATCGCCTTTTCGCTCGGCTCGGCTTGCGCCAGCGGCTCCGGACGTCCGAGCCACGTCTTGCGGGCGCTTGGCTTGACGGACGCGCAGGCGCGCTCCTCGATCCGGCTGGGCTTCGGACGTTACACAAGCGAGGATGAGCTGGTCGACGCCATCACTCGAATCGATGCCGCGGCGCGCGCGCAGCAGGGTGTCGCAGCATGAGGTGGGCCGCGTGACGCTGGTCCGCTTCCACAAGGCCGACGGAACGCTGGACAAGGAAGTGGAGGCGCCGGCCGGCCAGCGGTTGCTCGACGTTGCCTGGGCGGCGGCGCAGCCGCT
>JBDSBX010000161.1:0-3653 GCA_039921365.1 Sphingomicrobium sp.
AGAATGACGAGGCCGCGCCGGGGCCAATGCACCGGCTGGCGTGTGACCCGGGCAATGACGAATAAAAACGGCAAGGCCAGAGCGAGGCGCCAAAATCCGGCGGCAACCGGCCCGACGCCGGACAGCCGCACCAGCCAGGGACCGAAGGCGAGCGAGCAGCTGCCGACGATCAACGCAGTAAAGGCGAACGGGTGCGCCTGCGAGGGAGTTCGTTCTGTAATGTGTCGTGTCCCTTGTCGATCTGCACTGCGCGCTTACCCACTAAGCGGGTTCGCGGGAACAGGCGGGGTTCTGAGCAATTGTCCGCTCAAGGAGAGATTGAAATCATGCGTAAGCCACTGATCGTCGGCGTTGCGGCCAGCGCGACCCTGCTGGGCGCCGCCGCAATCTATTATTTCCGCGAAAAGGCGACGCCCGGCCCCGACTATCGGGTGCTGGCCAGCGACGGCGATTTCGAGATCCGCGCCTATCCGGAAATCACCTTCGCCGAGACCGTCGTCCAGGGCGAGCGCAAGAGTGCGCTGGGCCGCGGCTTCCAATTGCTCGCCGATTATATTTTCGCCAAGTCGCGCGACGGCGAGGCACTGCCGATGACGGTGCCGGTGTTGCTGGACAGTGGTGACCCGATGGCCAGCGACCCGCCGCTGTTCGACGACAGTGTCGAGGGCGGTTGGCGGGTACGCTTTGTCATGCCGAAAGGCCGTACGGCGGCGGATCTGCCCGTGCCGCCGAGCCAAATCGAATTGGTCGAACTGCCCGCGCGCAAGGTCGGCGCCGTGCGATTCGGCGGAGTCGCGAACGACGATCGACTGGCCGCGCAGGAAGATCTGTTGCGCGGGTGGCTAGCGCGGCAGGACGAGCCGTCGCACAAAGAGCCCGAGTATGCGTTCTACAACTCGCCGATGATCCCGCCGCCGCTGCGCCGCAGCGAGGTGCTGATTCCGCTGAACTAGGCGAAGCTCCGTTTGAGATCGACCAGCGCCAACGCGGCACGCGCGGCATCGCCGCCCTGGTCGCCCTGCTTCGGATCAGCCCGGGCCATGGCCTGCGCCTCATCCTCAACGGTCAGGATGCCGTTGCCGACCGCAAGCCCGTCGAGCGTCAGCGCCATGATGCCGCGCGCGCTTTCCTGCGCGACGATCTCGAAGTGGAAAGTCTCGCCGCGGATCACCACCCCCAGGGCAACGAAGGCGTCGAACCGGCCGCTCTCCGACGCCAGCGCGATCGCCGCCGGAAGCTCGAGCGCGCCGGGAACGGTGACAGTCTCGTGCTCGTGCCCCGCCGCCTCGATCGCGGATCGGGCGCCGGCGAGCAGCATGTCGTTCAAATGGGCGTAGAAGCGCGCCTCGGCGATCAGCACTCGCGCCATGGCTCAGTCCGCCGTGATGATCGGGCGCTCTTCGACGATCGTCAGGCCATACCCCGATAGAGCGACCGGCGAATGGCAGGTGTTCGACAGCAGGATCATGTCGTGGATGCCGAGCGCGGCGAGGATTTGTGCGCCAATGCCGTAACTGCGCAAGCCATCGCCAGCCTCGGCCGGCTTGCCCGAACGCAGGTCGGTGGCGCGCGACAGGGAGCCCGGCGACGCGGCGTGAAGCGCGACGATGACGCCGGCGCCTACCTGCTCGATCATCGCCATGGCGCCGGGCAGCAGGCCGGACCGCTCGCTGGCCTCGCCAAGCACGTCGGCGAACAGGTCGAGACTGTGCATCCTGACGAGGACAGGGTTTTCGGGGTCAATGGCGCCATGGACCATCGCCAATTGCTCGGCCCCCGTCGCTTTGTCGCGAAACACCTGGGCTTGCCACTGGGCGCCGCTGATGGCGGTGAAGCCGGTGGTCGCCACCCGCTCGACCATGTGATCCTTTTTCAGCCGGTAGGCGATGAGGTCGCGAATGGTGCCGATCTTCAAGCCATGCACGGCAGCGAAAGTCATCAGATCGTCGAGCCGGGCCATGGTGCCGTCCTCGCGCATGACTTCGCAGATCACGCCCGATGGGTTGAGACCGGCCAGCCGCGCAACGTCGACCGCCGCTTCGGTGTGGCCAGCGCGGACGAGGACGCCGCCTGGCTGCGCAACCAGCGGGAAAACGTGGCCGGGCGAGACCAGCGCCTCCGGCCCGTGACTGGCGTCGATGGCGACGGCGATGGTCCGGGCGCGGTCGGCGGCGCTGATGCCGGTCGAGATCCCGTCTGTCGCCTCGATCGAAACGGTGAAGGCGGTGCCGTTGCGGCTTCGGTTGGAACTCGTCATCGGCGCTAGGCCAAGCGCTTCGACGCGCTCCTTGGTCAAGGCGAGGCAGATCAGCCCGCGCCCGTTCCGCGCCATGAAGTTGATCGCATCCGGAGTCGCCATTTGCGCCGGGATGACGAGGTCGCCCTCATTTTCGCGGTCGGCATCGTCGACGAGAATGAACATCCGCCCGTTCCGCGCTTCGTCGATGATCGCCTCGGCGCTGACCAGTACGCCGGCATTGCCGCGCCGGAGCAATTTCTCGAGCCGGCCGAGCGTGTCGGCGGTCGGGTTCCAATCGGGGGAACCCAGCTTCCTCAGGCTATTAGGGTGGAGACCGGCGGCGCGGGCCAGGCCGGAGCGGCTGACTTCGCCAGTGGCGATGACGGCGTTGAGCCGTTCCATCAAATTGGTGCTCATGGGCTTAAAGCTAATCACACTAGAATGTGATTGCAAGGTCGTTCTTATGTAACGCCGTGTGAACGAACGACCATTATTCGCTCGAGATAGCGTGCAAGCACGTCAATCTCGACATTCAACTGTCGGCACTCAATAATGTCCCCCAAGGTCGTGTGCTTGGCGGTATGGGGGATGATGTTGACCGCGAAATGGGTCGAGCCATCCTCGGCATCGCGAACTTCGTTGACGGTCAGCGAGACGCCGTCGAGCGTAACCGACCCTTTCTGGGCAAGATAGTGCGCGAGGCCGTTCGGCGCTCGCAGGCCGATCTTGCTCGATCCGCCGTCGGGACAGACGCCGATCACCTCGGCGATGCCGTCGACGTGGCCGCTGACGATGTGGCCGCCCAGTTCGTCACCGATTTTCAACGAGCGTTCCAGGTTGAGGCGCGCGCCCTCGCGCCACAGGTTGCGGGCCGTGCGCGACAGCGTCTCGGCTGAAACGTCCACCGCGAACCAGTCGCCGCCCTTGTCGACGACCGTCAAGCACACGCCCGAGCAAGAGATCGAACTGCCGAGGGCGACCGAACCCATGTCGTATGCGCTAGCGATGGTGAGACGCAGGTCACCGCGCTGTTCCGCACTGCGGACGGTGCCGACGTCGGTCGTGATCCCGGTGAACATCGCCGCGCCCTATCCTTCCCGCACCCGCTCGTAAACTTCGAGCCAGTCGACGCCGAGTGTGCGTCCGCCCCCGGCCCGCCAGCGGCCATGGGCGTCGGCGATGCTTTCGAGCCCGATGTGACCGAACGACGACTTGCCTTTGCCGATGATAATCGGCGCGCGGTAGATCATGATGCGGTCGACCAGATCCTCGGCGAGGAACGCCGTCGCCGTCGCCGAGCCGCCTTCGACCAGCAGGTCGTTGACGTCATGAAGGCGATGGACATCCTGCGGGGAACGCAGCGTTTCCCAGCCATCGACCGCCTCGCCGCGAGCCAGCAGCGCTCGCCGTGGCG
>JBDSBX010000162.1:0-4453 GCA_039921365.1 Sphingomicrobium sp.
GAAAACTTTCAGCAGCGTGCGCGTTTCCTCAATCGAGACACCCATGGCCTATCGAGCAGCAGACAACCCCGATCGGATCAAGGCGCTTGGCGGCGTCGCCGCGGTGCATTTGGGCCTCGCCGCAATCATCCTCTCCGGCCTGACCGTGCATACCGTGTCCCGGACCGACGACCGGCTAAGCATTTTCGACATCCGCGAGGTTCCACCGCCACCGCCACCGCCGCCGCCGCCGCCGCCGCCGCCGCCGAGCCAAAGGGCCGAGCGCGCCAAGGAGCAAGAGGGCGCCGCGGCGAAAAAGGCGTTGCCGACGCCGGTTGTTGCGCCGCCGCCCAGGATCGTCATCCCCTACAAGCCGCCGGTCACCGCGGCGCGCATCGCCTCAACCGGCAGCGCCGCGACGGCGGGCGCGGCGATGGCCGGCACTGGAACCGGCGCCGGCGGATCGGGAAGCGGTCTCGGCGGCGGCGGTAACGACTTCTCGGGTTTCACCCCCGCTCAACGGATCTCCAGGATCCCGAACCGCGAGTATCGCCATCTCGTCGCGACCAGCGGCCGGCACAGCGGGAAGGTTGGAATCACGCTAAAGGTGAACCCCGACGGCGCCCCCTCCAACTGCCGGATCGCCCGCTCAAGCGGCGACCCGACCGTCGATTCGCTGATGTGCAGTCTCGCGCTTCAATATGTGCGCTTCCGCCCGGCCCGGAACAATCACGGGCGGCCGGTCGCGCAGGACATCACTTGGTACCCGGGCTGGGAGCCCAATTTCTAGGGCCAGGCTCCAGCGACCTTAGCGGCTCGCCAACCGCGGGGCCCGCCGGTCGAGCCCGTACACATCGTCGAAATAGACAATCGAGGACCCGCTCGGGACTGCTGTCAAATAAGTGATGTAGACCGCCACCGGACTAGGCAGCTGAACCTTTTGCTCGGGCCTGGCGCCCTGCGCCTTGAGCGATCGTCCGAACAGCCAGCGCGCCAGCCGCGGCGCATCCTCGAGCCGCACGCAGCCGTTGCTCTGCAGCCGGGCTGCTTCCTCAAGCTTCTCCCTCTCCGGCGTATCGTGCAGCCAGATGCCTTGAGCATTTGGGAACATGAACTTCATTTTGCCCATCGAATTGGCGGGCCCCGGCTTCTGCCGCAGCCGAGCCTGCACTCGACCGGCGGCAACCGCGTGCCAGTCAATCGACATAGGGTCTATGACTCTCGCGTGATCGGACCAGTCCGACAACAGTTCGTAACCCCTATTCTTGAAATAGGCGCGCCCCTCCTTGAGGATGGTGGGCGCAAGCTTCCGCGTAGTGATGTCTGCCGGGGAGTTCCAATAGGGATTGAGCGCGATGTAGCGCATGTAGGCGCTCATCATCGGCGTCTGGGCAATCGGGTCCGGCCGGCCGGCAACGACCCGCATCGAGTCCACGACTTGGCCGTTTTCATACATGTACAGCCGCGCGGCCGGCGGATTGACGACGATATAGCGCTGCTGGCCCGTGGGCAGCGCCCGCGCCCGCTCGAGATTGGCGGCGAGCAATTGGCGCTGGCGGTCGTTGGCATACATGCGGCTGGCCAGCGCCTGCCGAAGCTGCGCGTAAACCGGGTTCATCCAGCCCATCTTGCCGATATAGTCGGCCAGCGACGGTGCCGCGGCGGCCTGGTTGAGCAGGCTCATCGCGGCCGGCGGTGTCGGCTTAAGCGCGGCATCGACATAAATGACGCCAGGGGGGCCGCGGCGGAGATCGCGCACATAAGTGGTGAATTCCGTGCTCAGCATCGCATCGGCCCGCTGCACCTCGCCCGGATCGCCGCGCGACGCCGCCTGGACGGCCTTGGCCAGCGCCCGCACATGATAGCGGTTGGGGTTGAGATTATCGGCTCCGGCCGTCCCTAACTGCTGCAGCAATTGCTGTGCGGCATTGCCCGCTGACGGACCGAACCATAAAGGCGCGCCGCCGCGAGCCCGGTAAAAGGACTGGACGCCGGCACTATCCGGAGCTGCGGCGGCTGCACGATTGGTCCGGGCTGCGGCCGGCGTCGAACCGGCCAACGCCAGCCCAGTCGCCACGCAGAGAGCCGTGGCAGCGCGCAAGTTGCGAAAATTGTTCACTTTTTCTCCAATTCTTGTCCCTAGCGCCTATCAGTTGCGGCGGGGTCGATCAACGGCTCGCCGTCCGGCCGCCGCCAAGCGCCGCAAGCCGCGCCGCGTCCTGTCCGTAGACATCGTCGAAATGGGCGATGCCCGATCCATCCGGGACCGCGGTCATGTAGGTGATGAAAAGCGGCACCATCACCGGAATCGCCAACATCTGCTCGGGCGCGTCGCCATTCTTCTTCAGTTCTTGCCCGAACAGCCAGCGCCCGAGCCGCGGTGCGTCCTCGAGCCGGATGCAACCGCCGCTATACAGCCGCGATGCCTCGGTCAGCAGCTGGCGGTCGGGCGTGTCGTGGAGGAAAATGCCCTGGGCGTTGGGGAAGACGAACTTCATCGCGCCAAGCGCATTCTGCGGCCCGGGAAGCTGGCGGATCCGCACTTCGACGGTGCCGTCGGCAACCGCCTTCCAATCGACCGTGCGTGGATCGACGGCCGTCGGATGGTCGGACCAGTCCGACAGCAATTCATAGCCCATCGCCTTGAGATAGCCGACGCCTTGCTTGACGACATTGGGCGCAATCCGCTCGGCGGCGAGATCGGGCGGCACGTTCCAATAGGGATTGAGCGCGGCGGCGCGGATAAAGGCGTTCATCATCGGCGTCGGATATTTGGGCTTGCCGACGACGACCCGCATCGAGTCGACCAGCTGGCCCTTGTCATAGACGTACAGCCGCTGCGCGGCGGTGTTGACGATCAGGTAGCGCTGCTCGTCGGTCGGCAACGCGCGCGCGCGCTCGAGATTGATTGACAGCTGCGCCCGCTCCTCGGGGCTGGACTGGCCGATGGCGATGGCCCGGCGGAGTTGCCCATAAGTGGGGTTCATCCAGCCGACCTTGTCGACGAATGCTTCGAGCGACGGCGCCGCCGCGGCTCGCTCGAGCAACAAGCGGGGACTCGGCTGGGCGGGTGCCAGTTCGCGATCGACATAGACGACGCCGATATTGGGCGCGGCCCGAAGATCGCGGGCGTAGGCGACGAACGCCTGGCTCAGCATTCCCTCGGCACGGTTGACCGCGCGGATATCGCCGCTGCCGGCATCGCGCCATGCGTTGGCGACACGGTCGGCCTGGTAGCGGGTTGGATTGAGGCCATCGATCGCGGCGCTGTCGAGCAGCGCCAGCAACTTGACCGCCGCCGCACCCGATTGGGGCGACAGCCACAGCGGGCGGCCGGCCCGCGCCCGATAGAAATCCTGAATGGAAGCGCCGCTCTCGAAGGCAGCCGCTGGAGACGCTTGTGGTGCGGCGCGCGGAGCAGCCGCCGCCGATGAAGGAAGTGGTGCCGCGGCAAGCAAACAAGCCGCCACGACACCACCGATCCTCGAAAAACTGCGCGCCGGGACGGACCCGGCGCGCGATTCACGCATACTGTTCACTGGGGCAACCGATTAGCCGCGCTCGCCGCTGCGAATCGGGGCTGAGTAAACTGGCGCCGGAGTCCCGGCTGCGGGTCCACCGGCATAATATTGGCCATTGGACACATAACCATCGACACGGCCGTCGTTGTCACGGTCCGCCCAGATCGCGCCGGCAACACCGCCGACGGCAGCGCCGATGACCGCGCCTTCAAGCACGCTGAGGCCCGGAATCACCGCACCGGCGACTGCGCCGAGAGCGGCACCGCCAAGAGCACCGCCCGCAACGCGGCGAAGGGTCGGGTCATAGCCCTGGGGTTGGCCGGTGTAATACTGGCCGTTCTGAACGTAACCATCGACATAGCCATCGTTATTGCGATCGGCCCAGACCGAATTGGCGAGACCGCCGATGACCGCGCCAACCGCGGCGCCTTCGATCGTGCTGACGCCAGGAACGACCGCGCCGACAACGGCGCCGCCGGCGGCGCCATAAGCTGCGCCTTCGGCTGCGTTGCCGGCCATTCGGCTATTCGTAGCGCAGGCGCTGAGCGAGACCGAACTCGCCAGGACCACTGCCAGGATTGTCTTTTGCATCGTTTTTCTCCCGATTATTGAGCTTCTCGGACCATGCTCCGCGACACGGGGTTACCCGGCGACGGCGCACGTGTCACATGCTCAGGAACGACAATGTAACGGTATCGTTCCGGTTTCGCGGCGAACTGGGCGTTGATTCCGTTGAGCCATCGCGTTGAGCGTTGCCTTAGCCCGCCTGCCGGCGCTAGGTGAGCTTCGCAATGAAGGCGCTCATCCATCACAATCCGGCCTGCGGCACCTCGCGCAAGACGCTGGAAATCTTGCGCGAATCCGGCGCCGACTTGACCATCAACGAATATCTGAAGTCGCCGCCGAGCCGCGAGGAGCTGAAACGCCTCTATGAGCGCGCCGGAATCTCGCCG
>JBDSBX010000163.1:0-7435 GCA_039921365.1 Sphingomicrobium sp.
ACATTCGACAAGCGGCAAAACGGTCGGGGCGTAGCGCAGCCTGGTAGCGCATCACACTGGGGGTGTGGGGGTCGCTGGTTCGAATCCAGTCGCCCCGACCATCCCGTTCAAGAAAGTCGTTGCTCGCCTATGTCCACCACCTCGCTCCTCATGCAGAGCACCGCCATGTCCCCCAACGGCGCCTCGGGGATCCTCGTCGGCATCCTGCCGTGGCTGCTGATCTTCGTGATTTTCTATCTGCTGATGATCCGCCCGCAGCAAAAGCGGGTTAAAGAACATGCGGCGACCATTGCCGCGGTCAAGAAGGGCGATGACGTCATCACCGGCGGCGGTATCCGCGGCCGGGTGACCAAGGTCCTGGACGACGAGGCGGAGGTCGAGATCGCTCCCGGCGTCAAGGTCCGGGTGGTCAAGTCGACCTTGAGCCACATCGTCACCGCGGCGAAGAAACCCGCGAACGACTAATGCTCGATTTTCCACGCTGGAAGATCTGGGCCGTCAGCCCGACGGTCGCGATCGGCATATTGTTCGCGATCCCGAGCCTGATCGGCGGCACGACGCTGGGCAAAAGCTGGCCGGCCTGGCTGCCCAATGCCAAGATCAGCCTTGGCCTCGACCTGTCCGGCGGCAGCCAGCTGCTGCTCGAAGCCGACAGCGTCGACGCCGCCAAGCAGCGGCTTGCGGCGATGGAAGACACGGTTGCGACCGAGCTTCGCCGCGGCGATCCCAAGGTCGAGATCGGCGACATTTCGACCAGCGGCGGGCAGCTGTCGTTCCTCGTCCGCGATCCCACCCAGCTCGATACCGCAGTCGAGCGCCTGCGCACCCTGACCCAGCCGGTCGGCCTGACAGGATCGCGCGACTGGGACGTCAGCGTCGTCGATTCGACCCGGATCGTCTTGGCCCCGACCCCGTCGGGTTCGGCCAATGCGCTCAAGGACGCAATGACCGTCGCCCGCGACGTCGTCCGCCGGCGCATCGATCCGCAGGGCACCAAGGAAGTCACCGTCATCAACCAGGGCGAGCGGCGCATCCTCGTCCAGGTTCCGGGCGTCGAGGATCCCGAAGCGCTCAAGTCGCTGATCGGCCAGACCGCGCGGCTCGAATTCAAGCTTGTCGACTTGACCGCCGACCCGCAGCAGGTCGTGCAGGGCCGGGCCCCGCCGGGCAGCCAGGTGCTGCCGCTCGCCGACGGTAGCGGAGCGATGGCGGTCAAGCGCCGGGTGATGGTCTCGGGCGACCAGCTGACCGACGCCAAGCAGTCGTTCGACCAGGACAGCCGCCCGGTGGTGTCGATCACCTTTAATTCGGCCGGCGCCCGCCGCTTCGGCCGAGTGACGCAGGAGAACGTCAACAAGCCGTTCGCCATCATCCTCGACGAAAAGATCCTGTCGGCGCCCAACATCAACGAGCCGATCCTCGGCGGCCAAGCGCAGATCAGCGGCAATTTCACCGTCGAGACCGCCAACGCGCTCGCGATCAGCCTGGCGTCGGGCAAATTGCCGGTGAAGCTCAACGTCATCGAGGAGCGCACTGTCGGCCCCGATCTCGGCGCGGATTCGATCCGCAAGGGCGCCATCGCATCGATCGTCGCGACCCTCGCGGTGATCCTGTTCATGCTCATCACCTACGGGCGCTTCGGGGTCTATGCGACGCTGGCGCTGATCGTCAATGCGCTGATGATCCTCGGCATCATGGCGGTCTTCAACGCCAGCCTGACGCTGCCTGGCATCGCCGGTTTCGTGCTGACCATCGGCGCCGCGGTCGACGCCAATGTGCTGATCAACGAGCGCATCCGTGAGGAACAACGGCGCGGCCGCAAGATCCTGGACGCGATCGAGACCGGTTATAAGGAAGCGTCGACCGCGATCTTCGACGCCAACATCACCAACGTCATCGCCGCCATGCTGATGTGGTATTTCGGCTCGGGACCGATCCGCGGGTTCGCGGTGGTGCTGATGATCGGCATTGTCACGTCGGTGTTCACCGCCGTCAATTTCACGCGAATGCTGGTGGCGCTGTGGGTCAGGCGCAAACGGCCCAAGGTGCTTTACATATGAAGCTGCTCAAGCTTGTCCCCGACAACACCAATCTGGATTTCATGCGCTGGCGCAATGTCGCGCTAATGCTGTCGATCATTGCGACGCTGGCCAGCCTGGCGCTGGTCGGCGTCCGCGGCCTCAACCTCGGCGTCGATTTTGTCGGCGGGCAGATGATCCGCACCACCTTTGCCCAGCCGATCGAGGTCGACCAGCTGCGCGATCGGGTCGGCGCCCTCAACCTCGGCGATGCCAGCATCCAGGAAACCGGCGGGCCGAAGACCTACCAGATCCGGCTGCCCAGGCCGGAGGGCGGAGAAGCCGCCGCCAATCGCGCCGCGTCGCGGGTCCGGGCGATGCTCGAACAGCAATATCCGGGCGCCCGGGTCGACGCGGTCGAGACGGTGTCGGGCAAGGTCAGCGAGGAATTGGCGACCGATGGCGCGCTGGCCATCACTCTGGCGATGCTGGGCATTGCGATTTACATCTGGCTGCGGTTCGAATGGCAATTCGGCGTCGGCGCCCTGGTGACCCTGTTCCACGACGTCTCGATGACCCTTGGCTTCTTTTCGCTCACCCAGCTCCAGGTCGATTTGAACGTCGTTGCCGCCATTCTGACGATCGTCGGTTATTCGCTCAACGATACCGTCGTGATTTACGACCGGATTCGCGAGAATCTGCGCAAATACCGCAAGATGGCCATCGTCCCTTTGCTCAACCTGTCGCTCAACGAGACGCTGTCGCGGACCATGGTGACATCGCTGTCGATCCTGCTCGCGCTCGGCGTGCTGCTGGTCCTTGGTCCGGATGTGATCTTCGGCCTGACGATCGCGGTTTTCCTCGGAATTTTCGTCGGCACTTATTCGTCGATCTACATCTCCTCGCCGATCCTGGTGTGGCTGGGGGTGAAGCCCGACAGTTTCCTCAAGGCCGACGACCGCGACGCGCCTGAGCTGGAAAGGGCGTGATTGCGTTCAGCAAAACCCAAGCTTCGCCCGTCCATCTCACTCCTTGGCCTCAGCCGGGGGCCGCGCTAATGAGGATGCCATGTCGAACTTAACCCGCCGCGCCGCGATGCTTGCCTGCGCGCTCATCCTTCCTGTCGCCGGTTGCGCCGGCCGCAAGGCCAAGGGCGACACCGCTTACATCGCGCGTGACGTCAACACCCTCTATGCGCTCGCCAAGCGCAGCATGGACCGCGGGCGGTACGAAGAATCGGCCAAGCTGTTCGACGAGGTCGAGCGCCAGCATCCCTATTCGGTGTGGGCCCGCCGCGCCCAGCTGATGAGCTCCTTCAGCTACTATCTGGCGCGCAAATATCCCGAAGCGGTCAGCTCCGCGCGGCGCTTCCTGACCATCCATCCGGGCAACAAAGAAGCACCCTACGCTCACTATCTGATCGCGATGAGCTTCTACCAGCAGATCGAGGACGTCACCCGCGACCAGGGCATCACGACGCAAGCCTCGACCGCCTTTGGCGAGCTGATCCGCCGTTACCCCCAGAGCCGTTATGCGGCCGACGCGCGATTGAAGCTCGATCTCATCAACGACCATCTCGCCGGCAAGGAAATGGAGATCGGGCGCTTCTACCAGCGGTCCGACAACTGGCTGGCCGCCGTCTCCCGGTTCCGCGAGGTCACCGAAAAATACCAGACCACCAGCCACACGCCCGAAGCGCTCGAGCGGCTGGTCGAATGCTATCTCGCGCTCGGCATCCCGCTCGAAGCGCGCAAGGCGGCCGTGGTCCTCGGCGCCAATTACCCGGGCAGCCCGTGGTATAATCGCGCCTATCGGCTGATTTATTTCAAAGAGCCCAAGGGCACCCGCAGCTAGCTCCATTTCGAGCGCCCTTTCGGGTGAGTAGCCGGCGATTGGCCGCGCGGCCGCGATCCACTAGACAAGCGAGATGCTCAGGCAGCTGGCCATCAAGGACGTCGTGCTGGTCGACCGGCTTGAACTGGAGTTCGAGCTCGGGCTTGGCGTGCTCACCGGCGAGACCGGGGCCGGCAAGTCGATCCTGCTCGACGCGCTCGGCCTGGCGCTGGGCGCACGCGCCGATGCCGGGCTGGTTCGCAGCGGCGAGGACTCAGCGTCGGTCACCGCCGAGCTGGCCATGCCCCCGGGCCACGCGGTTCACGCTTTGCTCGCCGAACATGGTGTCGAATGCGAGGCCGGTGAACCATTGCTGCTGCGGCGCACGCTCAAGGCCGACGGCGGCAGCCGCGCCTTTGCCGGCGCGACTTCGGTATCGGCTGCGGTGCTTCGCGACATTGCCGCGCTCAGCATCGAGATCCACGGCCAGCACGATGATCGCGGCCTCCTCAACCCCAAGGGCCACCGGCAATTGCTCGATGCGTTCGGCGCGACCGACCGGACAACCGTTGGCGCGGCGTGGACCGAGGTGACGAGGCTCGAGCAGGACCTGGCCAAGGCGCGGGCCGAGGCCGCCGAAGCGACCCGCGACCGCGACTGGCTGGCCCATGCGTCCGCCGAGATCGAAGCGCTGGCCCCCGCAGCGGGCGAGGAAACGCGGCTGGCGGAAGAGCGCGCGGCGATGCAGTCCGGCGCCAAGGCCGGCGAGTCGCTCGCCGGGATCGATGAACTGCTTGGCGGTTCGGACGGCGCCTTGGCCCAGCTTCGGCTGGTCGCGAGGCGGATCGAGCGCGGCGCGGCCGACCACCCGTTGCTCGCCGAAGCGCTGGCCGCGCTCGACCGGGCGCTGATTGAGGCCTGTGACGGCGAGGACAAGATCGCCCGCGCAGCCGATGCTCTGGCGTTCGATCCCGCCCGGCTCGACGCGGCCGAAGCGCGCCTGTTCGAAATCCGCGCGCTGGCCCGCAAGCATCGCGTCGAGGCCGATGCGCTGGCCGCGCTGGGGACACAGATGCGCGGGCAATTGGCACTTATCGAGCAAGGCGGCGAGCGAATCGCCCGGTTCGACAACGAGCTCGCGGCGGCTCGCGACGCTTTTTCGGATGCGGCCCGGACGCTGAGCACCAAGCGGCAAGCGGCGGCCAGGAACCTAGACTTGGCGGTCGCAGCCGAGCTGGCGCCGTTGAAGCTCGATTCGGCGCGTTTCCGCACGGCGCTTGCTGCCGCCGAGCCGGGCCCGGCGGGCACCGACCGGGTGGAGTTCGAAGTCTCGACGAACCCGGGCGCGCCGTTCGGCCCCCTGACCCGAATTGCCAGCGGCGGCGAGCTGTCCCGCTTCATCCTCGCCCTCAAGGTCGCGCTCGCGGAAGCCGGGACGGCATCGACGATGATCTTCGACGAGATCGACCGCGGAGTCGGCGGCGCCGTCGCCAGCGCGGTCGGCGAACGCTTGGCAAGGCTGGCGCAACAATCCCAGGTGCTGGTCGTGACCCACTCGCCGCAAGTCGCGGCGCGCGCAACGCACCATTACCGGATCGAGAAGAGTCACGGCCCGCACGGTTCGCGAACTTCGGTGCGGCGCCTTGACGACGCCGAGCGGCGCGAGGAAATCGCCCGGATGCTGTCGGGCGCGTCGGTCACCGACGAAGCGCGGGCACAGGCCGCGAAGTTGCTCGAGGCGGCATGACCGCATTCGTGGCGTTGTTGCGGGCGGTGAATGTCGGCGGCCGGCCGCTGATAATGACCGAACTGAAATGCGTCGCCGAAGAGCTCGGGTTCGGCTCGCCGCGCACCTTCATCGCCAGCGGCAATCTGCTGTTCACGAGCCCGAAGCCCGAGGCCGCGGTGAAGACAATGACCGAAGCGGCCGTCGAACAGCATATGGCCAAGCCGATCGCGGTAATGGTGCGCAGCGCCAGGGAAATGGCGGCGGTCGTCAAGGGCAATCCGTTCGCGGCGGAGCCCGGCAACAAGGTCGTGTCGATCTTCCTTAACGATCCGCCGTCGCGAGACGCCATCGCTGGTGCCAGGAATCTGGCCGACGAACGCATGGCGCTCGGCACGCGCGAGATTTATGTGCATTATCCGAGCGGCCAGGGCGTCTCGAAGCTGCGCATTCCGGCCGCCGAGAAGGGGACAGTGCGCAACATGAACACTGTCGCGAAACTCGCCGAACTGGCCAGGGGGCTCCAATGACTCGCGAGACGCCGGTTGGGCTGAATTTCGAAGGCGAGGAACTTGAGGGGTTGCTGGTCGCCCGCCGCGACAGTGCGACGCGGCCGGGCGTGATCATTTTCCCGACCGTGATGGGCGTCTCGGACCTCGAATTGGGTTTTGCCCGCGACCTTGTCCATCTCGGTTACACCGGCTTCGTCGCGGACCCGTTCGGCAAGCGCTTCCGGGGCTCCCCGCGCGACATAATGGTCAATGAACTCACACGCTTACGTAGCGATCGGGTAAGTCTGCAAAAGCGCATTCTGGCCAGAGTCGCCAACGTCCTCGAATGTGACGCGATCGAGTCCGACCGGATTGTCGCGATCGGTTACTGCTTCGGCGGCCAATGCGCTTTGGACCTCGCCCGCAGCGGCGCCGGCATCATGGGCGTCGCCAGCTTTCACGGCCTGCTCGATCCGGCGGGCCTTCCGCCGCATCCGATTCATGCGAAAGTGCTCGTCTTCCACGGCTGGGACGATCCGATGGCCCCGCCTGAAGCGGTCGCCGCATTGGGCAAGGAGCTGACCGAGGCGGGCGCCGACTGGCAGATCCACGCCTACGGCCATGTCGCCCACGGCTTCACCAATCCCGGCGCGACGGGGGCGGTCGCCGGAGTCATTTACAACGAGCTCGCGGCCGAGCGGTCGTGGACGTCGCTGATCAATTTCCTGGAAGAATTGTTCGGCTGAGATGGCGGCCAAGCTGACCGAAGCCGAGGCGGAGAAGCGGCTGGCCTGGCTGGCGGCGGAGCTCACGCGCCACGATCGGCTCTATCACGACCAGGACGACCCCGAGATCGGCGACGCCGACTATGACGCGCTGGTCCGGGAGAACCGTGAGCTCGAAAAGCGCTTCCCCAAGGTCGTGCGCGCCGACTCGCCGTCGAAGCGACTGGGCGCGGCGCCGACATCGGCGCTCGCCAAGGTCGCTCACGCCCGGCCGATGCTGAGCCTCGAAAATGCGTTTTCGTCAGATGAGGTAGGCGAATTTCTCGCTCGAGTCCGGCGGTTCCTGTCGCTTGGGCCGGACGAGCCGGTGGCGATGACTGCCGAGCCCAAGATCGACGGGCTGAGCTGCTCGCTCCGATATGAGCGGGGCGAGCTGGTGCTGGCGGCGACGCGCGGCGACGGCACGGTCGGCGAGGATGTTACACCCAACGCGCGGACCATCGGCGACATCCCGCAGCGCATCCAGGATGCTCCCGAAATTCTCGAGGTGCGCGGCGAAGTCTATATGTCGAAGCAGGATTTCGCGGCGTTGAACGTGCGGCAGGAGGCAGCGGGCGGCAAGATTTTCGCCAATCCGCGCAA
>JBDSBX010000164.1:0-5426 GCA_039921365.1 Sphingomicrobium sp.
GGCCCGGCAATCCGCGTCGATGTGGGGCACGCCTTCGATCTTGACGGTGAGAATAATCACCCGCTCGTGAACGACCTGGTTGTGCTTGAGATTATGCAGCAGCGCGGAGGGTACTCCGTCCGCCGAGGATGACATGAAGACGGCCGTGCCGCGGGCGCGAAAGGCGGACTTCGCCGACTTGACGAACACCTCAAGCGGGACCGAGCTTTCCTCCAGGCTCTTGCGCAGCAGGCGCCGGCCCGTCGCCCAGGTGGTCAGCACGGTGAAGCTGACCGCGGCGACGACCAGCGGAAACCAGCCGCCGTCGGGAATCTTGGTGATATTCGAGGCGAAATAGACGCCGTCGATGATGAAGAAGGCGCCGATGACAACGCTCGCCAGCCACCGGTTCCACTTCCACACCTGGAAGACGAGGAAGCTCAGCATGACCGTGGTGATCAGCATCGTGCCGGTGACGGCAATCCCGTACGCCGAGGTAAGGTTGGTCGATTTGCGGAAGGTCACGACGAGCAGGATGACAAACGCCAGCAGCGTCCAGTTGACCACCGGAATGTAGATCTGCCCTGCCGCCTTGGCGCTGGTGTGCAGCGTTTTGAGGCGCGGCAGGAAACCGAGTTGCACCGCCTGGTGAGTGACCGAAAAGGCGCCCGTAATCACCGCTTGGCTGGCGATAATCGTCGCCAACGTCGCAATGACGACTAGCGGCATGCGCGCCCACTCAGGCGCCATGAGGTAGAATGGGTTTTCGACCGCCGCCGGATTGCTCAGCAGCAGCGCCCCCTGGCCCATGTAATTGAGCATCAGGCAGGGGTAGACGAGGCCCAGCCACGAAATACCGATCGCCTTGCGGCCGAAATGGCCCATGTCGGCATAAAGGGTCTCGGCGCCGGTGACGGCTAGGAACACCGAGCCCATGGCCAGGAACGCCAGCTTCGGGTTGTAGAGGAAAAATTCAACCGCCCAGGTTGGGCTGAGCGATCCGAGGATTTCGGGGCGCTCGGCGATGTTCACCACGCCCAGCACGGCGAGCGCGGCGAAGTAGATGAGCACGATGGGGCCGAAGATCGCGCCGACCTTGGCCGTGCCGCGCGCCTGCACCAGGAACAGTCCAATGAGAATGGCAATCGAGATCGGTATGACGAGCGGCTCGAGGCTGGCCTGGACGATGGTCAGGCCCTCGACCGCCGACAGAACCGAGATCGCCGGCGTGATCATCGCGTCGCCGAAGAACAGGCAAGTGGCAAGCACGCCCATCATGACCAGGCCTTTGGTCCACTTGCGGCCGGGGAGGTTGCGGGAGATCAGCGCCAGCAGCGCCAGCGAGCCGCCTTCGCCGCGGTTGTCGGCGCGCATCGCTACGGCGACATATTTGACTGTGACGATCAGCATCAGCGACCAGAAGATCAACGACAGCACCCCGAAGATGTGCAGGCTGTCGACCGCGAGCGGGTGCGGCCCGATGAAGTTTTCCTTCATCGCGTAAAGGGGCGACGTGCCGATGTCGCCATAGACGACGCCGATTGCCCCCATCATCAGGATCGGGAGCGGCTCGCGTGAGCCATGCGGTGCGGGTGGGACGGTCTCGGCCGTCGCGGCGATGCTGTTCATCTGACGCGAAGTGGGCGTGAACCGCATTAAGATTCCATGTGGTTTCGCGAAACGCGCATAAGGAAAGGCGCGGAAAAACACGAGAAATCCTCGACTAGCTCAGTGCCGAAGCGCATCTTGCGGCAATGGACGAGGAAGAGTTTTCAAACCCACTGCCGGGCCCAGTGACGGCGATCGGCGTCGTGCGGCCCTATGCCGAAACGCTGGCCATGGTGGCCGCCTCAACGCTTGTCGGCATGCTGGTCACACCGCGCTGGGGCAACTCGCCGGTCGACCTTCTCTATCTTCCGCCGGTGCTGGCCGCCGCCGGTTTTTATGGCCTTGCCCCGGGCGTGCTTGCCGCGGTGACTTCCGCGCTCGCCTTCAATTATTTCTTTACCGAACCGGTGCACACCTTTCGCGTCTCCAACCCCGAAGACGTGGCCACGGTCGCGCTGTTGTTTCTGGTCGCTTTGGTGACCAGCCAACTCGCCGCGCGGATGCGGGCCGGGTCTCGCGCTGCCGCCGCCAGCGCCGCCCGCAACGCGACTATTGCCGGGCTGGCCCGCCGCTTGCTGTCCTGTTCGACCAGCGAGCAGATTGCCCGGATTGCCTGCCGCGAGCTTGGCCGATTGTTCGACTGCAATACGGTGCTGATGGCCAGCGCTCCGGAGCTTCACATCGTTGCGGCGCGGCCGGCCCACGCGGTCCTCAATCCCAGCGACCTCGCGGTGGCGGCCTGGGCGATGGCATCCGGCAAGGCGGCCGGCCGCGGTGCCGAAGCGGTCAGCACGACCGAATGGGTGTTCCATCCTGTCCATTCGAACTCGGCCTCCCTCGGCGTCATCGGTCTCGCCCGCGACGATGGCACCAATCCAGCGCGCGAGGGACAGTTGGGCCTGTTGAACAACCTCATCGACCAGGTCGCACTGGCGCTCGAACGCAGCCGGCTGGAGGGCGAAGCCCGCGAGTCCGAACAGTTGCGCGAGCGCAACCGGCTCCGCTCGGCGCTGCTGGCGACGATCGGCCAGGACATCGAGCCGAGGCTGTTGGCCATCACCAGCGGCATGAACGCGCTCCGCCGCGACGGCTCGGGCGACCGCGAAACCGTCTCTGCAGTCGGCTCAGAAGTGACCAAGCTGCGGCAATATTTGTCGAACCTGCTCGACCTCGGGCCGGAAGCGGACCAGAGGCCGGTCACTGCCGGCGACGTGACGATCGACCTATTCCGGCGCGCTGTCGCCAAGGGCGGCGATTCGGTTCATCTGACACCCAAGGAATATGCGGTGCTTGCCGAGCTCGCCAAATATCCCGGCCGCGTGCTGACCCACGCCCACCTTTTGCGCGCTGCCTGGGGGCCGGCGCATGAAAAGCAGATCGATTATCTTCGAGTGGCGGTGCGCGGCGTGCGGCAGAAGCTGGAACTCGACCCCGCCCAGCCCAGCCTGATCGTCAACGAGCCCGGCGTCGGTTACCGGCTAGTCGTCGAACCGTAGGCAATGGCGGCGCGGGCGGACTGCGCACGATGGCAGGCGCGGCTTAGGTGTAGGGCGGCTGATCGCGGCCGGTCGGGCTTTTGGTAAAGATCTCGCAGCCGGTTTCAGTGATGCCGATCGAATGTTCGAACTGGGCGGATAGCGAGCGGTCGCGGGTGACGGCGGTCCAGCCGTCGTCGAGCATCTTTACGTCGGCGCGGCCGATGTTGATCATCGGCTCGACGGTAAAGAACATGCCGGGCTTGAGCTCGGGGCCGGTGCCGGGGCGGCCGGCGTGGACCACTTCGGGGCTGTCATGGAACAGTCTGCCAAGACCGTGGCCGCAAAAGTCGCGGACGACGCTGTAGCGGTGGGATTCGGCGTGGCGCTGGATGGCGTTGGAAATGTCGCCGAGCCGGTTGCCGGGCCGCGCCTGCTCAAGGCCGAGCATCAGGCATTGATAGGTGACGTCGACCAGCTTTTTCGCTTTCAGCGGCACGTTGCCGGCGAAGTACATACGACTGGTGTCGCCATGCCAGCCGTCGAGGATCGGCGTGACATCCACGTTGACGATGTCGCCGTCCTTGATGGCCTTGTCGCCCGGGATGCCGTGACAGACGACGTGGTTGATCGAGATGCAGCAGCTCTTGGTGTAGCCGCGGTAGCCCAGCGTTGCCGGGATGCCGCCACCGCGCAGCATGTGGTCGTAGACGAGTTGGTCCAACTCGCCGGTGGTGACCCCGGGGACGACATGAAGCGCGATTGCGTCGAGGATTTCGGCAGCGAGGCGGCCGGCGGCGCGCATGCCGGCGAACGCCTCGGGGCCGTGCAATTTGATGACGCCATTGCGCGCCTCGACCCGGTCGTCGTCGGAAACGGTGATATATTCGGTCATGGCCATTAGATAAGGGTTCGTCGCGCCGAAGTCGAACCGGAGATCCCATGCAATCGGAAAAGCAGTGGACTGCCGCCCTGATCGTCATCGGCGACGAGATATTGTCGGGGCGGACCCAGGACAAGAATATCGCGCAGGTGGCGATCTGGCTCAATGAGCAGGGCATCCGGCTGGCCGAGGTGCGGGTGGTGCCCGACGACCAGGCGCGGATCGCCGACACGGTCAATGAACTGCGCGCCGCGCACGATTATCTGTTCACCACCGGCGGCATCGGCCCGACGCATGATGACATCACCGTCGATTCGATGGCCGCGGCGTTCGGCGTGCCGGTCGTCGAGCATCCCGAGGCGCGGCGAATTCTTGAGGAATATTATGCGGCTCGCGGCATCGAGCTGACGCCGTCGCGGCTGCGGATGGCGCGGGTGCCGCAAGGCGCCGAGCTGATCGCCAATCCGACCTCGGGCGCGCCGGGGGTGAGGATCGGCAATGTCCTGATCCTCGCCGGTGTGCCGCAGATCGCGGCAAGCATGCTCGAGGCGTTAAATGGCACTTTGCAGGGCGGGCGGCCAATGGTGTCGGTGACGATCGGGGCGTTCTCTGCCGAGAGCGACGTCGCCGACTTGCTGCGTGAGACCGAGGCCGCTCACCCAGGCGTTACGATCGGCAGCTACCCGTTCTCCAAAAACGGCCGCTATGGCGCCAATTTCGTCATCCGTTCGGAAGTCGGCGCGGCCGCGCAAGGCTGCGCCGACGACCTCATGCGCAAGCTCGCCGCCGCCGGTTTCGAAGCGAGCGAAGGGGGCCTTTAGCCGCCCCCCCACTCAGCCGGCGTCGACGGGCCTGACATTATCGTCGC
The DNA here is from genome assembly GCA_039921365.1 of Sphingomicrobium sp. GTDB lineage: Bacteria > Pseudomonadota > Alphaproteobacteria > Sphingomonadales > Sphingomonadaceae > Sphingomicrobium. The sequence goes on from JBDSBX010000164.1 coordinate 4,814, forward strand.
TGTTACGGTCGATATAGAAATTATACGGATCGACGCCGGCGAAGCCGGGCTTGCGGTTGCTCTTGAGCGTGATCCGCTGGGCGCCATTGTGGATCGGCTGGCGGCCTATGACGATGACGTCCTTGGCCGAAAATTTGCCCAGCCCCGGACGCGCCGCGAACAGGCCGACTTCGATCGGCTCGGCCAGTCTGGTCCTGGTCTCGGCGCCTTTGCCGCCAGCGTAATATTTGTCAGCGGCGACCGTCAGCGTCGTCACCCAGTCGGCGCCGACTTTGCGCGTCGAAGCATCACCTCTTTGTCGGGATCGATCGCACGTCGAAGTTCGCCTTTGTCCAGCTTCACAACTAGGCTGACCGTCCGACCGCGGTCGCGTTCCTGGAGACGCTGCTTGAAGCAGTGCCCTACGACCTGCACACCATCCTCGCCGACAATGGCATCCAGTTCGCCGATCTGTCGAAGAACCGTGATGGCTAAACCGCACGCATGCGCGATCACCGCTTCGACCAGATTTGCCGCGAGCATTGGCGTCCGCGCCACGACTAGTCTCGGCCTCGGCATCATTGTGGACCTCAAGGGGCCAATGCGGTTGCTCGCCTCAGCCGGCCCGACGTTC
>JBDSBX010000165.1:0-5132 GCA_039921365.1 Sphingomicrobium sp.
TTAAGGGAGGCGATCGCGCCATGAACGTGAAGAAAATTGCGCTGCTGCTTGGAGCGTTGGTCATTGCGGTAGTCACCGCGGTGATGGCCAAGAATATGTTCGTCGGGGCCGGAGCGGAGCAAGCTTCGGCGGCGCCCGCGGTTCCTCTCGGGCCCAAGGTGCTGGTGGCGCGCAAGGCGCTTCCAGTCGGGACGATCATCGACGCGGAAAGCCTCACCTATCAGCCCTGGCCCAAGGAGCTAGTCCAGAGCGCTTACTATACGGAAGGCGCGCCCGATTCGGACATGACCAAGCTGCTTGGCACCGTCGTCCGCTATCAGGTCACGGCCGGCCAGCCACTTACCCATGGCGCCCTTGTCGGTCCCAATGACCGTGGCTTCCTCGCCGCGGCGCTCGGGCCGGGAATGCGCGCCGTCACGGTTCCAGTGAACACATCCAGCGGCGTCGCCGGCTTCGTCTTCCCGGGCGACCGCGTCGACATGGTGCTCACCCAGCAGGTCCAGGGTGGCGGCGAAGGCCCGCCGCTCAAGGTCTCGGAGACGATCGTTCGCAATATCCGCGTCCTCGCTACCGACCAGCGCATGGACAGCAAGGGCGAGGACGGCAAGGACGTCGTCAAGACTTTCTCGAACGTCACCATCGAAGTCACGCCGCGGATCGCGGAGAAGATCGCCGTTGCCCAAAGCCTCGGCTCGCTGACCCTGTCTCTGCGCTCGATCGCCGACAATACCGCCGAACTCGAGCGGGCGATCGCATCGGGTGAAGTCCGGGTTCCGCAAGGCACCAATCCGGCCGAGGAGCGCAGCCTGCTCCTGGCGGTCGCCAATCGTCCGGCGGACACCAACACGACGTTCACAACGGGCGGCGATGTCTCGCGCTTCCAGCGCCGGTCGGTCCCTGCCCGGACGCCGTCACCCCTGGATGGCAACGCTTTGTCGTCCTTCGCCAATGCCTTGCGCGGCGGCCCGGCTTCTGCCGGAGGCATGCCCCCGGTTTACGCCGGCCCGGTCGTGCGCGTCGCTCGCGGCAACAATATCACCGTCGTTCCAGTGGGGGCTCGCTAAAATGACTAGTCGCAACAACACTCGCCGAGCCCGTCTCGGCACGGCATTGGCCGCCTTGGCCATCAGCCTCGGCACGGTTGCCGGATCCACCCCGGCGCTTGCCCAGCATGCTGCTCGGCCGTCGGAAACGCTCAACCTCAGCCAGGGGACCGGCGCCATGGTTCGGCTGTCCTCGCCGATGAGCGACGTATTCGTCGCCAGCGAGGGCATCGCCGACGTCCAGGTGCGGTCGTCGACCCAGCTCTATGTCTTCGGCAAGAGCCGCGGTGAAACGACAGTCTACGCAACCGGCGCGAATGGCCGCGTTGTCTATTCGGCCAACGTCCGCGTCGGTAACAACATCAGCTCGGTCGGCGAGATGCTGAACCTGGCGATGCCGGAAGCGAGCATCCAGGCGACGCCAATGAACAATCTGGTGCTGCTGACCGGCACCGTCTCTTCCCCGACCGATGTCGAGGAAGCGCAGCGCCTGGTCCAGGCCTATGTCGGCGAAGGGACCCAAGTCGTCAGCCGGCTTCGCTCGGCGACGCCGCTGCAGGTCAATTTGAGGGTCCGCATCGCCGAAGTGAACCGGACGATCCTCAAAAAGATCGGCGTCAACCTGCTCTCCGGGGATTCCACGGGCGGCGGTCAGTTCTCGATCGGTCGCGGCGATATCACTCCTTCCACCAGTGGAGGGTTTGGCGTCCAGAACATCGCTGGCGGAACCACTTTGGGTATCGCCGGAAAGATCCTCGGTCTGGATATGATCGGCAGCCTCGATCTGCTTCAAAACGATGGTTTCGTCACCACCTTGGCCGAGCCAAATCTGACTGCGCTGTCGGGCGAAACGGCGAGCTTTCTCGCCGGCGGCGAATTCCCGATCCCGGTGTCGCAAGGCAATCAAGCGGTGACCATCGAGTATAAGCAGTACGGCGTCGGCTTGGCCTTCACTCCGATTGTCCTTGCCGATGGCCGCATCTCGATGCGCGTTCGCCCGGAAGTCAGCGAGCTTAGCGACGCCGGCTCCGTCAGGCTCGGCGGCTACACCGTACCGGCGCTCACGACGCGGCGCGCTGAAACGACCGTGGAGCTCGGCTCGGGGCAGTCGTTCATGATCGGCGGCCTGCTTCAGAACCGCAACCGGAACAGCATCGAAAAGGCGCCTTTCCTCGGTGACCTGCCGATCCTCGGTGCACTGTTCCGGTCGTCGAGCTACCAGCGCGACGAAACCGAACTGGTGATTATCGTCACGCCTTATCTGGTGCGACCGGTGTCGAACCAGCTGGCAATGCCCGTTCGCGGTTACCGCGCACCGACCGACGTTGAGCTCAACCTGGAAGGCCAGACCTTCAAGGGACCCAAGGGACCAAGCGCTGCCGTGGTCACCGCATCGCCGGGACTCGCCGGCGCTGCCGCGGTCGCCGCACCGGGGTTCAAGTTTTGACCAGCCGCCTAATCAGGAAGGACGCTTCGATGCGTACACGTTTGACCCTCTTGGCGTTGGCCAGCGCCGTCGCCGGCTGCAGCCACACGGCGCAGGACCTGCCCGATCGCGGCGTTGAGGCCGTGAATGTGCCGGTTCTCGCACGAACCGATTACGTCTTCGACGCAGCCGCGCCGAACGGGTATTTGTTGCCTGGCGAAGCCGCCCGGCTCAACGCCTGGTTCGCCGGGCTTGGCCTTGGCTATGGTGACTCGATCTACGTCGACGGCCCCTTCGCGAACGGTGCCCGCGCCGACGTCGCCCAGGTCGCCGGCAACTATGGCCTGCTGGTGTCCGCCAGTGCACCCGTGACCGCGGGCGCGGTCCCACCGGGGTCAGTCCGGGTGGTCGTCAGCCGCACTCGTGCCAGTGTTCCCGGATGCCCCAATTGGAGCGTCCCCGCGCAACCGAATTACAACAATCGAACGATGTCGAACTTCGGCTGTGGAGTGAATTCCAACCTCGCCGCCATGGTCGCCAACCCGGAGGATCTGCTCCACGGGCGCGAAGGCAGCGGAGTCGGCGACACTCTCACTTCGAACAAGGCCGTCGGAGCGTACCGGAAAGCCGAGCCAACCGGCAACAAGGGCCTGCTGGACGTCAATACCAAGAAGGACAAATAGCGATGAACGCTCCTTTTCAGGCACGCGCCGGTCTGCGCGATCCATTCACGGCCTTCGTCTGCGACGATGCCACCGCCGACATGCTTCGGCCGGTCGCGGTCGAGCACGGCTGGTCGCCGGAGAAGGTCAACAAGGGCGGCCTGCGCAACGCGGTGCAGTCGCTGTCGATCTCGGCCAGCCCGAACATCCTGTTCGTCGACCTTTCCGAATCGGCCGACCCGCTGAACGATATCAACGCGCTCGCCGAAGTCTGCGAGCCGGGGACGATCGTTATCGCCACGGGCCAAGTCAACGATGTCCGCATGTATCGCGACCTGGTCGCCAGCGGCATCCACGATTATCTGCTCAAGCCGTTCACCGTCGATCAGCTGCGCGACACCTTTGCCCATGCGCAGATGGTGATTTCCGGCCCCCGCGGTGAATCGCAGGCCGACAAGCCGCACGTCATGACCGCGGTGGTCGGCGTTCGCGGCGGCGTCGGCGCCTCGACCATTGCGACTTCGCTGGCTTGGCTGCTGGGCGAGCGCGCGCACCGCTCAACGGCGCTGCTCGACCTCGACATCCACTTCGGGACGGGCGCCCTGGCGCTCGACCTGGAGCCGGGCCGTGGCCTGACCGACGCCATCGAAAATCCGAGCCGCATCGACGGTCTGTTCATCGAGCGCGCGATGGTTCGTGCCAATGAGCGGCTATCGGTCCTGTCCGCCGAGGCGCCGATCCATCAGCCGCTGGTGACCGACGGCACTGCGTTCTTCCAGCTTCAGGAGGAAATGCGCAACGCCTTCGAATCCACGGTGATCGACCTGCCGCGCCACATGCTGATCCAGTATCCGCACATGGTTCATGACGCGCATGTCGCGGTCGTGGTGTCCGAGCTGACGCTGGCGGCGACCCGCGACACCATCCGGATCCTCGCCTGGCTCAAGTCGAACGCTCCGCAGACCAAGGTCATCGTCGTTGTCAACGGCGTACCGTCGGGCGGCGCGCTGGAGATCAGCCGCAAGGACTTCGAGCAGTCGATCGAGCGGCCGGTGGACATCGCCTTCCCGCACGACGGCAAGCTCGCTGCCCAGTCGGCCAAGCTCGGCAAACCGATGGCGGAAGTCGCCAGCGGGAAAATGTCGGCGCCGTTCAATACGCTGGCCGGCATGGTCCTCAGCCATGCGACCGAAGACGGGGCCGGCGGCGACGCGAAGACCGTGGGTGCCAAGTCACTAGTCGACAATCTCAAGTCGATGCTGGCCAAGCCCAGGGCGAAAGCCGCTTAAAGCCAATGGCGGCCAGCCAGGGGTCAACCCCTGCCCGGCCGCCGCGAAGGGACTGACGAATGTTCTATGCCGTGATCCTGTTCGTTGTCGCTGGTTCGGCCTTGCTGCTGATCGCCAAGCTGTATGCGGGGCCATCGGCGTCAAAGACGCTACGGCGGCGGGTCGAGCAGATCAAGGAACGGCATGGCGACGTCATTGCCGGCCACGCCCAGGCGCAGATCCGCAAGCTGTTCGCGCAGCGCGCCGGACGCATCGAAGGCGTCTTCTCGACCCTGATTCCCAAGCCAGCGCTGTTGCGGCGCCGGCTGGAAATGACCGGCAAGAACATCAGCCTCGCCAAATATTCGTTCATCTCGCTGGGCATTTGCCTGTTCGTCGCGACAATTTTCCTGGCTCGCGGATCGCCGATACTGCTGGCGCTCTTCGTCGGCATGTTCGTTGGCCTCGGCGGCCCGTATTTCATCGTCGGCAAGATGATCAAGCGGCGCGTCAACAAGTTCAACTCCAACTTCCCGGACGCGATCGAGCTGATGGTTCGCGGGCTTCGCTCGGGCCTGCCGATCACCGAAACGCTCGGCATCGTCGCGCAGGAAATCAGCGGTCCGGTGGGCCTCGAGTTTCGCGCCGTCGCCGACAAGATGAAGATCGGCCGCACCATGGAAGCCGCGCTGCAGGACACCGCCGAGCGCCTCGGCACCGCCGAATTCCAGTT
>JBDSBX010000166.1:0-6591 GCA_039921365.1 Sphingomicrobium sp.
GTGATGATCGGCCCGAAAATGCCCGACAGATTGCCGAGCGCATTTTGAACTCCGACCCAAGTCCCGACGGCGCGCGGCCCGGCGAAGATCTGCGCGATCGCGTAAAGGTTGAGCGACAGGGACGCCGTTGCCGCGCCGGCCAGCGACAGCAGGATGGCGAAATGGACGGCGGCTTGGGCATAAGCGAGGCCAAGGATGGCCGCGGCCGCGAGCGCCTGGCTGGCGACCATCATCCAGCGCCGGCACAACGCCTCCGATCGGCCCGAGCGAGTCCACCAGTCCGAGAACCGCCCGTAGCTCAACGCGCACACCGCCTGCACCGCATAACCAAGCGTCGCCAGCAGGGTCATTTGGGTGAACGAGAAGCCGCGCGACTGGACCAAATAGAGCGGCAGCCAGGCGAGCAGGAAATAGAAGCAGTAATTGCCCGCGCAGTGGCCGATCGACATCGACCACAACGGCCATTTGCCGAGCACCGAGCGGATCGCGACGCGGGGACCGTCGTCGGCGTTCCCTACCGTCGGCAAAGACCGAACCATCTGGCGCCACGGCCACAGCCAGATCAGCGTCGCCAGGCCGAAGATAATGAACATCGGCCGCCAGCCCATCGACGCGACGATAAGCCCGCCGGTCAGCGTGCCGATCGCCGGCCCGAGCGCGATGCCGGCGGCGACTGCGGCGTTGGCCATGCCGCGGCTGTCCGCCGGGACATGCCGAGCGATGATCTTCGAGCTGCCCGGAAAGGCGATACTCTCGCCGACGCCGAGCATGATGAGCAGCACCAGCAACGAGGAAAAGCCGCCGACGAAACCCATCAGCAGCGTACTTGCCGCCCACAGCACGATGCCGCCGGCCATCAATTTGTAGACCGAGAAGCGGTCGCACAGCCAGCCGACCAGCAGCTGAACCGGAGCGTAGACCCAGAAAAAGGCCGACACCGCGATGCCAAAGGTCGTCGCCGACATGCCGAGCTCGGTCTTCATCAGTGGCGCCGCGACCGCGATCGCGCCGCGGTCGACATAGTTGAGGAAGATCGCCGCGCCGAGCAGCAGGATCAGCCCCCGGTTCGCCACCCGCGTCGTTGTAATGCTCGCCATGACTGTCCCCCCGGACCTCGCTTTAGTAACCGCCCCGCATGGCCGCAATCAGCCGGCCAACTACGCCCCTGGCAAGCTTGCGCTCAGTCGATTTGCCACCATCGATGTCGCGAATGTCGCTGCTGCCCGAGCCGGCGAGAAAGGCGAGGCCGACCAGGGTCGAGAAGGCCGGCCCGCTGTGCGCATCGGGCAGGCCGGTGATGGTTTTCGGCCGGCCGACGCGGACCGCGCGGCCGAGCACGCCCTGCATGTAATCGGCGATGTTCTTCAATTCGCCGCCGCCGCCGGTCAGCACCACCTGCCGCCCGACCGGCCCGGTGAAGCCGAGTTCCTTCAATGCCGCCTCGATCTGCGCGGTCAATTCCTCGACCCGGGCGCGGATCACCATCATCAGCTGGGCGCGCGTAATGCGGGTCGGCTCGGCGCCCTCCTCGGCGCCGACCTGGGTGGCCTCGATCATTTCGTGATTGTCGCGTGGCGACGTCATCGCCGAGCCATAGAAGCATTTGAGCCGCTCGGCGTCGCGCCGCTGGACCCCGAACGCGCAGGCAATGTCGTCGGTGATGTCCTTGGCGCCCAAGGGGATCGAGCGCAGCCCGACCAGCATGCCGCCGGCGTGGAGGGAGACGTTGGTCACTTCCGCCCCAAGTTCGACCAGAGCGACGCCGAGCTCGCGCTCTTCCTCGGTCAAGCAGGCGAGCGCCGCGGCGACCGGCGAGGCGACGATCGCCTTGACTCCGAGATGCGCCGAACGGATCACATAATCGATATTGCGGAGCGGCGCCGGGTCGGCGGCGACGACGTGGATGTCGACCCCGAGGCGGTCGGCGTGAAGCCCGATCGGGTGCTTGACGCCCTCGACGCCGTCGATCGTGTACAGCGCCGGCTGGGCGTGCAGCACGACCTGCCCGCCGCGGTCGAGCGCCTTGCGGCCGCCGGTCAGCAATTCGTCGATGTCGGCCTGCTCAATCTGGTGGCCGCCCAGTTCAACCTCGACGTTGGCGACATCGCTGACCAGCCCGCCGGCGCCGTAGCTCGCCCACACCTCGTCGATGGTCACACCGGACATACGCTCGGCCAGCTCGACTGCCTCGCGGACCGCGAACTCGCTCGCTTCCATGTCGGAAATGTAGCCGCGCTTGACCCCGCGGCTTTCGCGCTGGCCGGTGCCGAGCACCCGCAGCCGGCCGTCGTCGTCAGCGGTAACGATCAGGGCGCTGACCTTCGACGAACCGATATCGAGCGCGGCGATGACCTTGGTGTCGGCGGGCGACGACATATTCAGAGTCAGCCTTCCGCCGGAGCGTCGGCGGCAATCGCTTCGCCCGGCGCCCGCGGCAGGCGGACGATCATCTTGCCCGGAATGCGCAAGTCGAACCGCACCAGTCCGCGCCCCAGGAGGCCGGCCGAGCGGTCGACCTTGGCGAACCTTGCCAGCGCTTTGCGCGACGCCGCTTCGCCTTCGGGCAAAGCGACCGTCTCGCCGGTCTGGAAAGACAGGTCCCAGCGCCGCCGGCCGATCCAGGTGGCGGAGGCCAGCTGGGGCTTCAAGGTCGGTACCCCGGTCATCAGCCGGTTGAGCAAATTTGCCTGGCCGTTGGCACCCGGCCCGATGAGCAAGGGCAGGTCGGGCATCTGATCGACCGGGACGCGATCAAGGACCACGCCGTCGGCGTCGATCAGCGCTAGCCTTTGCTTGTCCTGCCACAGCGCCGCTGGCCGGCGCTCGACGACGTCGATGACCAAGGTGTCGGGCAGGCGGCGCGAGACGCGCGCGTCCTTGACCCAGCCGAACTGGAGCAGCCGCTCGCGGATCCGGGCGACGTCGACCAAGGGCTGGGCCGGGCGGCCGCTGCCCGACTGGTCGGACGCGCGGCGCAATTCATCGACGATCACAGCGTCGACCAGCTTGCGGTTCATCCGGTTGAGGCCGACGATCTGGTAGCCGCCGACGGTGAAACCGGCCCGGCCGATCGCCGCCCCGGCCGAAGTCGCCGCCTTGGACGGAATGTCGAGCGCGACCAGCACGACGACGCCAATCACGAACAGGAAAGCGACGAACGCCAAACCGGCGATGCGATTGGCGCGCGCGTGGTTGGCGGCGGTCCGCTTCGAGACGCGCGGCGCCGCCTTGCGCTTGGGCCGGGCCGGCGCGCCGCGGCGAACATGCGCGGCGCTCATGACTCCTTCCTTGCGCCCAGCGCTTCCGCGAGCAGCCGCTCGACCAGATCGCCATAATCGATGCCGCGATATTTCGCCTGCTCGGGCACCAGGCTCAGCGGCGTCATCCCCGGCTGGGTGTTGATCTCGAGCAGATAAAGGCCCGCCTCGCCCTGCTCGTCGTCCCAGCGGAAATCGGACCGCGATGCGCCCTTGCACCCCAACAGCCGGTGCGCTTTCGCGGCCATGGCGAGCATCGCGTTAGCAATATCCTCCGGTACTTCCGCCGGGCAGACATGGACGGTCAGGCCGTCGGTGTATTTGGCGTCGTAATCGTAAAAACCGGCGACCGGCTTTAGTTCGGTCACCGCCAGCGCCTCGCCGGCCATGACCGCGACGGTCAGCTCGCGGCCCTTGACGAACGGTTCGGCCAGCAGGCGCTCGAACTGGTGCCATGGCCCGTCGACGTCGCGGCCGATCGGATTGCCGGTATTGCCGTCGTCGGTGATGATCGCGACGCCGACCGACGAGCCTTCATTGACCGGTTTGACGACATAGGGCCTCGGCATCGGATCGGCGTCGAACAGGCTCTCGCTCGTAACCACCTTGCCGGCCGGCATCCGCACCCCGTGCGGGACCAGCACGAGCTTGGTCAGCTCTTTGTCGATGGCGATCGCCGAGGTCGTCAGCCCGCTGTGCGTATAGGGAATCTGCATCAGGTCGAGGAGCCCCTGGACGGTGCCGTCCTCGCCCGGCGTGCCGTGGAGCGCATTGAACACGACATCGGGCCGCACGCCGGTGAGGACCTGGCCAATGTTGCGGTCCATGTCGATTTCCGTGACGTTCGACCAGCCGCGCTCCCGCAGCGCCTCGGCGACGCCGCGGCCGCTGGTCAGCGACACTTCGCGTTCGCTCGACCACCCGCCCATCAGCACGACGACGTGCAAAGCCTTGTTCATTCGGTGCCGATCCGCTGGATTTCCCATTCGAGGGCAATGTTGGTCTTGGCCTTGACGCGGCGCCGCACTTCCTCGCCCAGCGCCTCGATGTCGGTGCTTGTCGCGGTACCGAGATTGAGCAGGAAATTGCAATGCTTTTCCGACACTTGCGCGCCGCCGAAAGTCATTCCACGACAGCCCGCGGCGTCGATCAGCGCCCACGCCTTGTGCCCAGGCGGGTTTTTGAAGGTTGAGCCGCCGGTGCGGCTGCGGATCGGTTGCGTTTCCTCGCGCGCCGCGGCGATGCGGTCCATCTCGGCGCCGATCTTGGCGAGCTCGCCGGGGTGACCGCGAAACGAAGCGCTGACGACCACTGCACCGTCAGGTAATTCGCTGTGGCGGTAGCTGTAGCCGAGCTTTTTGAACGGCCATTCTTCGACCTCGCCCGAACGCAGCACCAGCGTCGCCGAGATCAATATGTCCTGGACTTCGCGGCCGTAAGCCCCGCCATTCATGCGCACGAAGCCGCCGACCGTGCCGGGAATGCCGCGCAGGAACTCGAGCCCGGCGATGCCAGCGTCGCGCGCGGTCGAGGAGACGAGGATACCGCTCGCCCCGCCGCCGCAGCGCAGGCTGGTCTCGTCGAGCACCTCGATCTTGGCGAACGCTTTCCCCAAGCGGACCACCACGCCCGGTACGCCGCCGTCGCGAACAATCATGTTCGACCCCAGGCCAAGCGCCATTACCGGCATTTCGGGGTCCAGGTTGCGGAGGAATAGCGCAAGATCGTCCGCGTCGGCGGGTTCGAACAGCCATTGCGCGGAGCCACCGCTCTTGAACCACACCAATGGCGCGAGCGGCGCGTCGCGGGTCAGCTTGCCCCTGGCTTCAGGAATTCCGTTCGTCCCGAGCGTAGTCGAGGGACCGGGCGCCAGCGTACCTCGACTTCGCTCGGCACGAACGGAGACTGGGGGAGCGACCTCCGTCACTTGCTCGCCCTCGCCTTGCCGATTCCGTCGGCCAGCCCCGCCGCCCACTTGGTAATGTCGCCGGCTCCCATGCAGACGATGACGTCGCCGTCGGCGGCGATATCGCGCAGCGACAAGGCGAGCTCCCCCGGGTCGGCGACCGCTTTGACCATGCGGTGGCCGTGGGCGCGCAAGCCCTCGGCAAGCGCTGCCGAATCGACGCCATCGATCGGCTCCTCGCCCGCGGCATAGACCGGCGCGACCATGACGATATCGGCGTCGTTAAAGGCGTTCTGGAAGTCGTCCATCAGCGTCTGCAGCCGGGTGTATCGATGCGGCTGGACGACGGCGATCACGCGGCCGGTGGAATCATCGCTGCCCACGGTAGCCAGGGCGCTTTCGCGCGCCGCTGACAAGACCGCTCGGATCTCGACCGGGTGGTGGGCATAGTCATCGATGACGATGGCGCCGCCGACTTCGCCGACGCGGGTGAAGCGGCGCTTGACGCCCTCGAACTTGTCGAAGCCCTCGACGATCTTGTCGTCGCCGATGCCAAGCTCGATCGCGACGGCGATCGCGGCGAGCGCATTCTGGACATTGTGCCGGCCGGGCATCGGCAGGCCAATCCGCTCGATCGTCCGGCGCGCGCCGTCGCGCTGGAGGATGATCGCATCGAAGCGGGTCCCGCCGCGCTCGGCGACGACATTGTCGGCGCGCAGGTCGGCCAGCGCCGAGAAGCCGTAGGTCACCACCCGCCGGTCGCGGATCCGGCTCAACAGATTCTGCACTTCGGGATGATCGACGCACATCACCGCCAACCCGTAGAATGGCACATTCTCGACGAATTCGACGAACGCGTCCTTGATCGCGTCGAAGCTGCCGTAATGCTCGAGGTGCTCGGGATCGACGTTGGTGACGACCGCGATCGTCCCGTCGAGGCGCAGGAAGCTGCCGTCGCTCTCGTCGGCCTCGACCACCATCCAGTCGCTTTTGCCGAGCCGGGCGTTCGACCCGTAGCGGTTGATGATGCCGCCGTTGATCACCGTCGGGTCGAGCCCGCCGGCGTCGAGCAGCGCGGCGATCATCGAGGTCGTCGTCGTCTTGCCGTGGGTGCCGGCGACCGCGACGGTCTTTTGCATCCGCATCAATTCGGCGAGCATCTCGGCCCGCTTGACGCGCGGCAGGCGCCGCTCGGCCGCCGCCTCGACCTCCGGGTTGCCGTCGCGGATCGCGGTCGAGCAGACGACCACCGCGGCATCGCCGAGATTGTCGGCGCTATGGCCGATCGTCACCGGAATGCCCGCCTTCCTCAGGCCCTCGACGACATAACCTTCGGCGACGTCGGAACCCTGCACCTTATAACCCAGTTGGTGCATCACTTCGGCGATGCCGGACATGCCAATACCGCCGATGCCGACGAAATGGATG
>JBDSBX010000167.1:0-5450 GCA_039921365.1 Sphingomicrobium sp.
GTCCCGGTGCTTGATGGTGGACACTTGTTCTTCTACGCAGTCGAAGCGGTTCGGCGGCGACCGGTCAGCCTGCAGGTACAGGACTGGGCGTTCCGGGGCGGACTGGCGCTCATTCTCGCCTTGCTGCTATTCACGACGTTCAACGATCTCGGTTCATTCGGTCTTTGGGACCGGCTTGGGCGCTTGATTGGCTAGGGCGCATGAGGCAGGGCGGAGCGAGCATCTCTGCGGGTTCGCCAGGCGAGCTCGATAATTCACTCAAAAGCGGGGAACGCGTGATTTCAGGACTTAAGATTATCAGCAAGCGCGCGGCTGCAACGCTTCTCGTCGGCACCATTCTCGGCGTTTGCTCGGGGCCGCTGTTCGCCCAGACGGCGCCGGCAACCCTGCCGGCCACGCCGCCGGCAGCAAGCCCCGCGCCTGCGCCTGCTGCGCTGTCTGGCCAGATACGATCGATTGCGGTTCGCGGCAGCGAGCGCCTCGAGCCCGAGACGGTTCGTGCCTATGCCAATCTCTCGCCCGGCCAGACGTATACGCCCGCGTCGCTCGATACGGCGCTCAAGGACCTCTACGCGACCGAACTGTTCACCGACGTCGTCATCACTGGCGCCGAGACCGGCAACCTCGTCATCACGGTGCGCGAGAATCCGGTCATCAATCGCATCGTCCTGGAGGGCAACAAGCGCCTCAAGTCCGACAAGATCCTGCCCGAGATCAAGCTGGCCCCGCGGCAAATCTTTACCCGTTCGAAGGTCCGCACCGATGTCGAGCGGATTGTCGAACTGTATCGGCGCGAAGGGCGTTTCGCCGCCCGCGTCGAGCCCAAGATCGTCCAGCTCGACCAGAACCGCGTCGACCTGGTTTTCGAAATCTTCGAAGGCGACAAGTCGAAGGTGCGCCGGATCAATATCATCGGCAACAATGAATTTCCCGACGACCGGCTACGCAAGGAAATGTACACCCGCCAGGCGGGCGGGCCGCTCGGTTTCATGAAGTCCAACGACAGCTATGACCCCGACCGGCTGGCCGCGGACCAGCAAAAGCTACGCGCCTATTATCTGACGCAAGGCTATGCCGATTTCCGCGTCGTTTCGGCGCTTGCCGAGCTGACCCCCGACCGTCGCGACTTCATCATCACCTACGTCGTCGAGGAGGGGCCGCGCTACAAGTTCGGGACCATCGAGGCGGAAAGCGCGCTTCGCGACCTGACCCCGGCGAAAGTCAAGGAAATCGTTAAGCTGAAACCGGGCGACTGGTTCGACGCCAAGGCGGTCGAGGATACGGTATCCGAGCTGACCGAGCTTGCCGGCAACTCGGGCTACGCTTTTGCCGACATCAACCCGGCGTTCGATCGCGACGTCGAAAAGCGCTTGATGAACCTGACATTCCGCGTCGGCGAGACGCCCCGCGTCTATGTCGAACGGATCAACATCCAGGGCAATACGGTGACTCGCGACAAGGTCGTCCGCCGCGAGTTTCGCCTCAACGAGGGTGACGCGTTTAGCGCCATCAAGGTCAAGCGCTCGCAGGATCGGCTGCAGAGCCTCGGCTTTTTCCAGGAGAAGCTCGAAATCAAGCAGACCGAAGGCTCGGCGCCGGATCGGATCGTGCTCGGCGTCGACGTCGAGGAAAAATCTACCGGCGAGTTGCAACTGTCGGGCGGCTACTCGAGTCTCGAGCGGTTCGTGCTGCAGCTGTCGGTCGCCCAACGCAATTTCATGGGCAAGGGCCAGGAACTCAATGCCGGCATCAATTATTCGCGATACGCGCTCTCGGTCCAGCTGGGCTTTGTCGAACCCTATCTATTCGACAAGCAGATCCTGCTCGGCGGTGAAATCTATCGGCGCGATTACAACAGCTTCAACTTCGTCGATAATAAACGCAACACGACCTATTCTCAGGTGAGTACGGGCGCCGGCTTGCGGGTCGGATTTCCAGTCACGGAATTTGTCAGCTTCGGTGGTCGCTACTCGTTCGTGCTCGACAAGATCTCGCTCGACAAGGATACATTCTACTCGGATCCCGACGGCGCGGTAGGTCCGCTGGGTCTCCAATGCGACCCGGTCAAGGCCGGGCGTTACCTGTGCGACGAAATCGGCAGCCGGGTGACGTCGCTGATCGGCTATTCATTGCTCTTTGATAACACCAACGGCATTCGTCCGACCCGGGGTCAGCGGCTTCTTTTTTCGCAGGATTTCGCGGGTTTGCTGGGCGACGTCAAATATCTGCGGACCCGGGTAGACGGGACGAAATACATGCAGGTCCGCTCCGGCTGGGTGTTGTCGGCTCACGCCGAGGGTGGCTACATCATGCCGCTCGCCAAATCGCCGGGGGTGGGCCGCGACGCCATCCGGCTTACCGACCGCTTCTTCGGACCTCAGTTGCGCGGCTTCGATATCCGCGGGATCGGGCCTCGCATTGTCCGCACCGCCTATGACATCGATGGCAATTTGGACACCGACACCAACCAGGCTAGCGATGCGCTCGGCGGCCGGGCGTATTACATGGGCCGGCTGGAGCTCGAAGTCCCGGTCAGCTCATCGATCCGTAGCCTGGGACTGCGCCCGTCGGCATTCATCGACGTCGGGTCGGTCTGGTCGCTGACCAAGCCCGAGCTTACGAATATCATTGCCGTCTGTGTTCCGGTGACCGCGAACACGACGCTGCCGACGTTCAACATTGTCCCCGGTGGCCCGGTCACGTCATGCGGTCCGACGAGCGGCGCAACCGGATTCACTCGCGTCGCTGGAATCAAGGAATCATTCCTCGGCAATTCGCCAAAACCTCGCCTGGCGATCGGTATCGGCGTCAATTGGGTCTCTCCATTTGGACCCTTCCGCATCGATATCGCCAAGGCACTGCTCTCCCAAGAGGGCGACGACACCAAATTGTTCAGCTTCAACGTAGGAACCCAATTCTGATGAAAAACCATTTTCTGCATACCGTAGTCGTAGTCGCATTGATGGGAGTGGCTACGCCCGCTTTGGCCCAGAGCGTGCCAGCGGCGACCATCGCCGTTGTTGATCTCGATAAGGTCACCGCACAGTGCAACGCCTGCAAAACCGCCAAGGCGGCGCTGACCGGCCAGCTGAATTCGCTTAAGGCCCGGCAACAGGCGCTGGCGACCCCGCTCGAGACCGAAGGCAAGGCCATCCAGGCGGCCGCGGCCGCCCTGGGCGGCAAGGCCCCCGATGCAGCATTGCAGGCGCGGGCCCAGGCGTTCGAAGCCAAGCGGCAGGCGGCGGCTCAGGAAATCGGTCGCCAGGAGCAGCAGATCCAGCGCAACCAAGCCTATATTTCGCAGCAGATCGGCGTCAAGCTGGGCCCGATTTACCAGCAGGTCATGCAGCGCCGCGGGGCCAACGTCATGGTCGAAATCGGATCGACCCTCGCTTCGGGCAGCGCCCTCGACGTTTCCAATGATGTGCTGGCCGCGCTCAATGTTGCGCTGACCAGCGTCCAGACGACCGCGCCGGCCCAGGCAGCTCCCAGGGGCCGATGAATCCAGGCCCGTGAACGACAGTAAGCCAGGCGCCGCCACGAGCAAGCTCGACATCGGGCGGGTTATGGCGGCGCTGCCGCATCGTTTTCCGATGCTGCTCGTCGACCGCGTCGAATCGCTTGAACTCGACCGCTCGATCGTCGCCATCAAGGCGGTCACGATCAACGAGGGGTTTTTCCAGGGGCATTTCCCGGGGCGCCCGATCATGCCCGGCGTGCTCATCGTCGAAGCGCTCGCCCAGGCGGCGGGCGTGCTTGCGGTCGAATCTCTCGGCCTCGCCGGTACCGGCAAGCTGGTCTATTTCATGGCCATCGAGGGGGCAAAATTCCGCAGCCCAGTTGAGCCGGGCGTCCTGCTCCGGCTTGAGGTCGAATTCGTCCAGAAGCGGTCGAGCGTCTGCAAATTTGCCGGCCGCGCGCTGGTCGACGGCAAAGTCGTCGCCGAAGCGCAATTTACAGCGATGATCGCGGACCCTCCGGCAGGCTAACACGCCAACCCCTGGCGCTTCGCTCGATCCGGAAACTCCGAGAGAGCTGGTCGCTCGCCAACATTGCCTGTGGCGGAAGGTCAGCAACGACCCGTCCCTTGTCCAACAATAACGCCCGGTCGAACGCCTCGATGCGATCGATGTCATGGAGGGAGACGACGGCCGCGCATTGGGTCTCGCGCACCGTCTCGCGCAGCAATTCGAGGGTCTTGAGTACCCAATAGGGGTCAAGGTTCGACAGCGGCTCGTCGAGTAGCAGCAGGCGCGGCGATGGTGCCAGTGCTCGAGCTAGGAGCACTCGCGCGCGTTCGCCGGTGGAAAGCTGGTTGGCCGGCCGGTCCGCCAAGGCGCGAAGTTCCAGCCTGTCGAGCAGCCCATCGACCCGTGCCGGCTCGGATCGGGTCAGGCTCAAGGCGACCACGTCACGAGCGCGCATAGGCCACACCAGGTCTCGCGACGCTGGCAGGAACGTCAGCAGGCGGGGACGACGCGGAGGCGGCACGGACGTCAATTCCTCGCCGTCGATGGCGGCGTTTCCGCTGGTCATCTCGATAGCGGCCAGCGCCCGCAGAAGGCTGGTCTTGCCGCTGCCGTTGGGCCCGATCAGCGCCACCATTGAAGTGGGCGCAATGTCGAGGTCGGTCGGAGCGAGGCGGGCGTGGATCGCGAGCCCTCTTGCTTTGAGGAGTGGCGTCATGACGTCAGACGCCGCCGCATTCCCACCACCAGCCAGACAAACAATGGTGTGCCGACGACCGTCGTCAGGATTCCTACCGGAATAATCCGTCCCGCCGGGGCGAAGCGCACCGCGAGGTCGGCGAGGATCAGCAGGATGGCGCCGATCGCCCCGGCCGGCAGCAGCGCGCGCCCAGGGTGACCGCGGCTGATGCGTCGCGCTGCATAAGGGGCGATCAGCCCGACGAAGCCGATCGCACCGCAGACTGACACGCAAGCCCCGACTGCGATGGCCGTCAAGGCGATGACCTCCAGACCAAGCCGGCGCGGCGGATAGCCGAGCGACGCCGCGACGTCTTCACCTAGCGCCATCACGTCGAGCGCCCGGGCACGCGTCGCCAGCAACGTGCAGGCGAGTCCTGCTGGGATCAGTGCGGCGGCGGCCTGGGGGACGCTGCGGTCGATGAAGCTGCCCATCAGCCACTCGAAACTGTCGTAGAATGCGAACGGGGAGGGGGCGAGCGCGAGCAACAGGCTGGTCGCGGCGCCGGCGGCGAGCGCGATCGCGACACCGGCCAAAAGCAGGGTAGCGGTGTCGCTGCGGCGCCCGGCAAGCAAAAGGAGGCTGAGCAGTGCCAGACCGGCGCCACTGGCCCCAAACCCGGCGAGCGCCAGCGGATCGACGATCCCGAACCAATAAGCACCGAGAACAGCCCCGAGCGCGGCACCGCTGCTGCTGCCCGTGATATCGGGAGACGCGAGGGGGTTGGCAAACATCGCCTGCAG
>JBDSBX010000168.1:0-7817 GCA_039921365.1 Sphingomicrobium sp.
TGCATATCTGGCTGTTCGAACCGAATCCCAGCGGCTTGTACGCACAATGGAATCCGTCGGTCAGCTGCGGCGCCGGCGTTTTCCACCACGTCGACCACTAACCCTCGAGAACGAAGGCGATGGGGCGTAAATGGTAACTCGCTCACGATGAGCGACACTCACTCCTGTATTTCCCTTGGCTCGCGGCTGCGATGAAGGCTTGGCGATCGGCAGCGATTAGACCATGATGAACAGCCGACGATTTGCCAGTCGAGGGGGAGCAGCTTGTGAACGCAGCAGCGACGTTTCCTCTGCGCGTCGCCGAACTGACCATCGACCCGGTCCGTCGCCGCATTGCCGGGCCGCGCGGCGAGGCGGCCATACAACCGCTGGTCATGCAGCTGCTCCTGCAACTCGTCGAGCGTCAGGGACAAGTGCTGCCGCGGCGTGAACTGTTCGATCACTTGTGGGGCAATGCTCAGGTAGGCGACGACAGTCTCAACCGGGTCGTCGGAAGCCTCCGGAAAGCGCTGGAACTGACAAGCGCCGGCGCGGTGAAGGTCGAGACGGTGTCGCGGGTCGGATATCGATTGACCGCCGAACCGGCGGGCGGCGGCGTGGCGCCCTCGTTCACCCGCCGATCTCTAATCGCTGCCAGTGCTTCTTCGTTGGTTGCACTCGGTGGAGCAGGATTGTGGCGCGCGCGGCAACAAGCTCGCGTCGCTGAGGCAAAGCGCTGGATCGACCGCGGCGATGTCCTGCTGCTTGACGCAGTTCCGCTCCAGGCCGGCGCGGCGTTGCCGCCGTTGCGGTCAGCGCTTGAAATCGATCCCAATAACGCGAAGGCGCTTGGGCTGCTGGCGCTGGCCGAAGAGACGCGCGCGAACAACGGCGGGAGCACCAATGCCGGCGAGACATTGCGGGCCGCAGACGAGGCCGCGCGAGCCGCGCTGCGGCACGACCCGAGCGAGCCGCATGCGCGCCTCGCGCTGATCGACATTGCGGCCGGCAGTCTTGACTGGTCCCAGATGGAAGACCGGCTGGAGGCCCTGCATGCATCGGCGCCAACCAACGTGCATGTGCTCGGGAGCATGGCATCGTTCCTTCAGTCCGCGGGGCGCACATCTAAGTCATGGTTGTACAATGAACGAGCGGCGGCAGCCGCTCCGACTTCGCCGACGCCCCGATGGCGGCGGGCCCTGCGGCTTTGGACGACCGGCCGCAATGAGGAGGCGGTAAATGTGAGCGAGCGGTTGCTGCCGCTATGGCCCAGGCACTCACTGGTGTGGAACGCGCGCTTCATGATCCTCGCGTTCACCGGTCGGACAGGCGCAGCCGCGGGGATGCTTCGCGACACCGTCGCCGCGCCCGGTAGCGCGCATCCCGTCCGACTAGCTCAATGGCTGCCTACGCTCGACGCTTTCGCCGAACCGAGCCCCGCGCGCATCGCAAAAGCAAGAGAGGCCAATCTGGCGGCGGCGCAACTCAATCCCGGCCAGGCGATTCATGCTGCGATGGCGCTTGGCCAGCTTGGCGAGACGGATGCAGCGTTCGCGGTCATCGACGGTCTGTTGCTAAGCAAGGGGCCGCTGGTGGCGAACCGGCCCATCGTCCCGCGCAACTTCGCGGCAAATTCGCCTAGCTGGTGCCGAACCCAATGGCTGTTCCTGCCTCCGCTCGCCGCTGTCCGTCGCGACGCCCGCTTCGACGTTTTGTGCCAGGAGATCGGTTTAGCACGCTACTGGCGGCAGCGAGGTGTTGGTCCGGATACACGGCTTCCCGGCTAAACATCCGCCGACCAACGCAACTCAGAAGGCCACAGACCGGCCGCACGTTGCCGACCTGAATGTTGGCTCGACTCTAATGTCCGCTTTCCACCCAAAAGCGGACGCTAGGGTGTCCCGACTTCCATCATCCCAAAATCTCGCCGAACAGCGCAGCGTGCTGATCGCAGGCGGCGGCGATGGCGTAGGGGGCGGCGGCGGCGGGGCTGACGGGGGGGAGCTTGCCGTCGAGCGCATCGCGGAGCGCCTCGGCAAGGGCCGCTTCATCTTCGAGCGGCACGGCTTCGCGGGCGCCGAACTCACGGAGCAGGTCGACGAGGCCCGGCGAGCTCGCCGTCGACACCACCGGGCAGCCGCAGGCCACCGCCTCGAGGATGGTCGCGGGCAGGCCCTCCCAATTCGACGACAGGGCAAACACGCTGGCCGCCTGATATTCGGGCACCGGGTCGGCGATGAAACCGGGCAGCTCGAGCCGATCGGCGATGCCGAGCTCGGCGGCCAGCGCGCGAAGCGCCGGTTCATCGGGCCCGGTCCCGCAGATCCGCAAGCGCCACGGTCTTTGGCCGAGCCGGGCGGCGGCGCGGAGGAGCAGCGCCTGGTTCTTTTGCACGGTCAGTCGGCCGAGCGACAGGATGACCGGCGGGTCGGCCGGACTGCGCTGCGCCGCGCCGGCCAGCATCCGGTCGTCGACATAGGGGTTGTGGACGACGCGGACGCGGCCGGCGAGCCGCTCGTCGAGCTTGGCAATCTGGTCGGCGCCACTCGGCGACAAAGCCAGAACCAGGCGCGCCTTGCGGAGCGCCCAGCCATAGACCGATAGCCGCCGCTGCCGCCGCCGCAGAGCGGTCATGCTATCCTTGAGCAACGGATTGGTGATCTTGGCGACGAACGCGCCGCGATAGCCGGCAAGCGCGATGGCCAAGGCTGCTGGGCGGATCGTGTAATTGCCGGGAGAATGAAACAGCCGCGGCCTCGACATCCGCAGATAAGCGGCAATTGCGGGAACCGCGGCCTTCATCCGCAGATGGCGAAGGACGGGGACGGTCCACAGCGTCCGGACAATGATGTTCGGGTCGAGCAGCCCGCGTACCGGGCCGCTGTCCTTGAGGACGATCAACTCGACCTTCAGGCCATTGCGCTGCAGGCCGTTGGCGACGTGACAGGCGACTCGCTCGACGCCGCCGGACCCAAAGTAATCGAGCAAAATGGCGACATCGGGACGGGGGCGCATGCAGGGCTCTTGGACAAAGGCAGTTGGCTCGGCTGTATAACGGCTCGCCCAAGAAAGGCGATGCGTCGGTTAATTCATTGCAGCTCAATGTCCGCTGTGCTTTGCGGCGCCCGGTGAGCTTGCTACAACCGACGAGGCGCGACTTCCTGGCTTCGAGCTCGGCGGCGCTGGCCGTTGGCATGCCGCGCGGGCCGGCGATCGCCGCGGCGAGTGCTCCGCTCGAATTCATGATCATCGGCGACTGGGGCCGCGACGGCGCCTTTCACCAGCGCCAGGTGGCGGCGGCCATGGGCCAGTTCCAGAGCAGCAGCTTCGTTGTCTCGACGGGCGACAATTTCTACCAGCACGGCGTAAAAAGCATTCGCGATTCCCAATGGGATTCGTCGTTCCAGCGGATCTACACCGAGGTCCCGCAGCGCTGGTACGCGGTGCTCGGCAACCATGATTACGGCGGCAGCGTCGAGGCGCAGATCCAGAAAAGCTTCCACGATTCGCGGTGGCGGATGCCCGACTATTGGTTCGACCTGCGGCTGGATGCCTATGGCCGGCCGGACGTCCATCTGTTCTTCGTTAACACGGTGGCGTGGCGGGGTTTTGAGAAGTTCCCCTACGACTGGCTGGGCAGCTCGGTCCATGAGCGCGACCATATCAAACAGCGCGAGTGGCTCGAGCAGCGGCTTCGCCAGTCCGACGCCCGGGTCAAGATCGTCTTCGGCCACTACCCGATCTACTCGGTGCGGACCAAGGGCAGCTTTTATGGCATGGCCGATCTCGACGCTCTGCTGTTCGATCATGGGGTCACGGCTTTTGTGAACGGCCACGATCATAATATGTACCATATCTCGGCCCCCGACTGGCGCGGCAAGTCGCAGCGGCGGATGCATTACATCTGCTCGGGCGCCGGGTCACAAATGCGGCCGATCTATCCCAATTGCACGCCGCATGGCCTGGTGTCGCAGAACGGTTGCGTGACCCAGGGCGAACTCGGCTCGCGCAGTCCGTTCTGGCATGCGTTTTTCACCGCGAGCGACACCAACAAGGGCCTGGACCTGAAAGGCGGTTTCGCCGTGTTCACCGTTCATGACGACAAGCTTGGCATCCGCTTCATCGAGGCGGTCCCGGATGTCGCCAAGGGACGCAGCTGGCGCGAGCGCTATGCGACGATCTTGCGGCTGGGCGCCACTTGATGCGGCCGATGGGCCCGGGCTAGAAGTGCTTCAAAGCAAAGGAACAAGAATTGCGCAAAACTATCTTGGCAGTCGCCGCACTGTCGCTGAGTTCGCCCGCCTTCGCCGCCGGCTATCCGTATTTCTCGGTCGACGGAGGGATTGCTCGAGCCAAGGACAATGATGTCGACTTGTCCGTCCAATATTCGACGGTGCCCGGCGGGGCGTCGCAAACGACCTTCTATGACGATACATTCGGCGGCGTTTACAAGAATGGCATCGATGTTCGCGCGGCGGCGGGATACGATTTCGGCTGGTTCCGGCTGGAAGGCGAGCTCGCTCACAAAAGGGTCGGAATCAAGGAAAACGTCGATGACGACATCACCGACATGTTCCTCGGCGAGTTCAACAGCACCCTCAACCGCCCATCCGCGATTCCCGATCCGGGTGCGCCCGGCCAGCCGGCGCTGACCATCGCCGACTTCCAGCCGGGTGGCTCGATCAACGTCACTTCGGCGATGGTCAACGGGGTGTTCGACCTGAAGCTGTTCAAGGGTCTCAACGTCTTCATCGGCGCCGGTTTCGGACCGGCGTTCGTGCGCGGCTTCGGCGATCACGACCGGGCGATCGCCAGCCAGCGCTTCGTCGGCGCCCGCTATGCGATCAACGAGCGCTTCGAGTTTGGCCTCAAGGTGCATCGCTTCTCGTCGGGCATCATCAAGCTGACCCACGATCCGATTGCCTACGCCGGCAACGCCAACTCGGTGGGCGAGGGCGGTTCGCAGACGACCAGCGCGTTGGTGACGCCCGACATCGAAGGCGAATTCCGCACGCGCGGCCTGTTGGCCACCCTGGTCTATAATTTGCGGTAGCGGCTGGGCGCGGTTCAAAAGTCGCAAAGGTCGGACATTTTTCATCGGACGGCCCGAAGCACGAAGCGGACGCATCCGGAGCCAATCAATCTTCGACCATGCAATCCGCCAGGCTGTAGCAATGGCTCGCCTGATAGGCATTCCGGCCCCGGTTCATGTGGGTCAGGTTGAAACGGCGGATGGCGCGGAGCGCGTGCGGGTGCGCGAGGAATAAGCGGATCGAGGCGGCGGTGCGGACCTTGATGCCGAAGGTGTCGCCTTTCCAGAGGAAATGGCTGACGTTCTCGGGCCGCACGACGCATTGCTCGAGCAGGGCTTGGTCGAGGTGGTCCGGCTCCGGCGATCCGTTGGTGGTGAAATCCGACAGGTGGAGGATGAACCTCGCTCGGAGACCCTCGCCGTCGGGGAGGAGCGTGAACAGTTCCATCCAGCTCGCATTGACTCGGGCGAGCGGCTTGTCGGAGGTCGATGGCAGACAGGACACCGACCAGTAATATCGCTCGGTCGTGCGGGGGATGGGGATGCAGCTTTCGCCGTAGATCCGCAGGATTTCGAGAACATCTTGCGCCTGCGGGCGACGAAGCAACTTCTCGTAACGGGCGACATATTTGAAGCGCTGTTCCAGCGACTCCGAGCGCTCGTCGGCATCGTACAGTTTCGTCTCGCCTTCGAGCCAGGCGCGCTGCTGCTCAGAGTCCAGGAATTGGCGCAGGCCTTTGATGCTGGGGTTTCCGGGCGAGCGTTCAAAGGCCGTAATTGCAGGGGTCATTGAAGGTCCGGTTGATTGCGGGCCTATCGCATTGCGTCAATTCGGATTGGCTGCACAGTCACCGAAATTCCTCCGAAATTCTCTTGTGTCCACTTTCGACCCATTCCGGACATGAGCAGATCGCTGTAAGCATATACCATGAACGCAAGGCGCGGCCTTATCTGGATAGCCTTTTGGGCCTTTGTGATAGTCTCATGGGCTACGGCCGGTTCTTACTGGTTCATCGCGGGCTGGAGTTCGTGCGAGGCCACGGGAACCTGCCCGACCGACCAGGTCGTCGGTGTGCTGACATTGCTTCTCATGCCAACCCAAGTGTTTCTCGCCGTTTGGTTACAGCAACGCCAAATCCGTGAGCGCGGCTAATGTCTGCTTTCGACTCATCGCGGACATTGCAGGTCCAGGGCCCGCAGACGTCAGAGGTCGGATTGTGTATCCGGGATTGTGCCCGTGCTTGGGTCGCCGCCGTCCGGGAGAGAAAGTGATGAGCAATGTGACCGGCCGGCAGCGGCTCGATGACAAAGTGGCGATTATCACCGGAGCGACCGGCGGGATCGGCGAAGCGACTGCGAAGCTCTTCCTGGAACTCGGCGCCAATGTGATGCTGGTCGGCCGCTCGGCTGACAAGTTGGCCGCAACCAAGGCCCGGCTTGAGGCCCATGGCGAAGTCGAGACGAGCCTTTCCGACGCCGCCGCCGACGCCGGCATAGCGGCAGCGGTCGCCGCCACACTAGATCGTTTTGGCGGCCTCGACATCCTCATCGCCAATGCCGGAACGGAAGGTGTGCTCAAGCCGATCGAAGCGCTATCGGTCGAGGATTTCGAGGACACGATGCGGACTAACGTCACCGGCGTCTGGCTGGCGATGAAGCACTGCGTGGCACCCTTGAAGGCGCGCGGTGGAGGATCGATTGTCGCTCTGTCGTCGATTGCTGGAGTGATAGGCTTTCCGGCCATGGCCCCGTATATCGCCAGTAAGCATGCCGTCTACGGCCTCGTCAAAACCGCCGCATTGGAGCTTGGCCCGTCGAACATTCGTGTCAACGCGGTGGGGCCAGGGCCGATCGACAACCGGATGATCGATTCGCTTCAGAATCAATTGGCACCGGATGATCCCGCGGCGCTGCGCGCCGGGATCGAAGCCAGCATTGCCATGCGGCGTTATGGCACCAGCGAGGAAGTTGCCCATCTCGTGGCCTTCCTCGCCAGCGATGCGTCGTCCTACTGCAATGGGTCGATTTACATGATCGATGGCGGCTATGTCGCGGCCTGAACGTCCGCTTTCACCCAAACCTGAGATGTCCGCTTTCCACCCAAAGCAGACATAAGCGCGATCTAAGCATCAATCGCAGACGCCCTAGCCACCTAGCCCCCGGCTAAGCATCAATCGCGCCTTCATCGACCGCCGCCGCGCTGTCCTGGATAAATGCAAACCGTTGCGCCGGGTCTCTTCCCATCAGGCGCTCGACGAGGTCCTTGGTCGGCTGGCGGTCCTGATATTCGGCGGGGAGCGTGACGCGGAGCAGTGAGCGGGTGGCCGGATCCATGGTGGTGGTTTTGAGCTGCTGCGGCATCATTTCGCCGAGGCCCTTGAAGCGCGAGACCTCGACCTTCTTGCCCTTGAACTCGGTGGCTTCCAATTCAGCGCGGTGGGCGTCGTCGCGGGCGTAGAGCGTCTTGGCGCCGTGGGTCAGCCGGTAGAGCGGCGGCTGGGCGAGGAACAAATGCCCGCGGCGGACGAGCTCGGGCATTTCCTGGAAGAAAAAGGTCATCAGCAGCGTGGCGATGTGGGCGCCGTCGACGTCGGCGTCGGTCATGATGATGATCCGCTCGTAGCGCAGGGCATCCTCGTCGAACTGGTCGCGGCTGCCGCAGCCGAGCGCCTGGCCCAGATCGGCGATTTCGCTGTTGGCGCGGATCTTGTCGGCGGTGGCGCTAGCGACGTTGAGGATCTTGCCGCGGATCGGCAGGATCGCCTGGATCTTGCGGTTGCGCGCCTGCTTGGCCGAGCCGCCGGCG